>NZ_WPCD01000343.1:0-1689 GCF_009741955.1 Halogeometricum sp. CBA1124
GTCGTCTCGGGTGGTGTGTTTCCTTCGCCACAGGAATCGGTCAGGCTGAGACGGGCTCTTTCGAGCAGTCCTCGTGCGAACCCGCGTCTTCTTCGCTTTCGAAGCCGACGCGGCACCAGCGACACTCGGCGACGAACTTCGAGGCCGGTTCTTCGTGTTCGGACTCGTCGTCGCTGCGCGTCCAGGTCGGCGCCGTCGGTGCCGGCGCTCGAGCGGATTCGGTTTGCTTCGGTGTTTTCGACCTCGGTGGTGACGGAGTCTGGTCGTCGGGAGGTGACGGGTTCGGCGCCGGCCGAGGAAGTCGTAGCGGATCGTCGACGTCCTCGGTCACCGTTCGTTACCTCCGAGGTACGGCTTGAGATTCTCCTGCGCGAGCTGTCCAGTGGAGAGACTCGTGGAACCGTAGCCGCAGCGCTGACAGACGACGACGGTCGGACAGACGCCCCGCCCCCACTCGTGATCACGGGGCGGACACGGTCCGAGGTCGGCCCGGCGCTGGAGTTCCTCCAGGACGACAGAGCGATGGTCGATGCTGGCGCGCGCCCTCCAGGAGACGAGCCACACCTCTCGCTGCTCAACGGTCTCGGCGAGCGCCTCGAGGATCTGGTGTCGGCCCCCAGAGGTGACGTACGCGCGGTATCGCTCCTCGAAGTCGACGGAGTTCCACGCGATCGCCTCGACGTCGTCCTCGTCGTTCCGCTCTGCGACGTCTTCGATACGCGACCGAACCTTGAGGAGGTCCTCGGGCGGGGCGAGACCGGGGATGTTGCGGTCGACTAGGTCCTCGGCCCACTCGGGGAGTTCGTCGACGACCGCGAAGACCTTCGCGTCGCCCGCGGGGACGACGTCGTCGTTCGCGAGCGCGGAGAAGTAGGTCTCGCGGATCATCGTTCGACCTCCTCGGGAGTGAAGATGCGACTCCAGGCGAACTGAGCGTACGGCGCGCGCGTGTCGCGGCCGACCCACGAGAACTCGAACTCGTCAACGAGGCTCGCCGGGACGACCTTCATCGAGACGACGTCTCGGGCGGGCGTCGGCTCGCAGACGGCGAAGAGGTAGACGCCGCTGACGTCGAGCAGGTGTTCGTGCTGCGACTGGCGGATGAGGAAGCGTCCGCGGCGCTGGGCCTCTCCGTAGACGGCCATCGCGCTCTTGATCTCGACGGCGACGCCGCTCTCGAGGAGACAGATACCGACGAACGGAAGGTCGGAACTCGGAGAGAGGAGTTCGACGACCTCGGCGTCGTAGTGTTCGGCCTCGGAGTCGGGAACGTAGCGGAGGCCGTCGACGAGTTGGTGGACGGCGGCTTCGGCGGCGTTCCCCCCGCGCTTGGATGGCGCGAGACTCACGCCGAGCACCTCCGCTGAGGGGTGGTGAAAGAACCGGCAAAATGCGCCGAGTCTTTTATATACGCGATGGGACCGCCGGATTCGAACCGGGGTCACGGGCACCCAAGGCCCGAAGTATACCAGGCTAACCCACGGTCCCGCGTCTCCAACTCCGTCCGTGTAGCGGTAAAACGTTTCGTTCGGCGGTCACGCGGGCGGTGTGAGACCCCATATCGCGGCGATACCGACGGTGGTGACGGCGGCGAACAGCAGTTGCATGGGGGGCGCCGACGCGCAGGTAGTCCGTGAACCGGTAGCCGCCGGGACCGTAGACGAACAGGTTCGTCTGGTAGCCGACGGG
>NZ_WPCD01000107.1:0-12475 GCF_009741955.1 Halogeometricum sp. CBA1124
GGGGTTCGGTATCGAGAGCGGCGACGACGGCGTACCGCGTCACCGACGTGCCCGCGTACGGCGCGGCGGCCGTCGAGTTCGGCCTCGACGCCCCTACGAGGTGGAGTTCCACGAGGCGGTCGGGAGCACGAACGACCGGGGGCGCGGAACTCGCGACCTGCGCGAGGCGGACGTCGTCGTCGTCGCCGGCGCGAACCCCGCGGCGCGGCAACCCGTCGCGTTCGACTCGTTCGTCCGCCCCGCGGTCAACGACGGCACCACGCTCGTCCACGTCGACCCCGTCGGCAACGAGACGACTCGCCTCGCGGACGTTCACCTGACGCCGCGGCCGGGGACGGACGCGCTGATGTTCGACCTCCTGTCCGCGCGGGTCTTCGACGCCGACGGCGTCGACTCGGGGGTTCGTCGGGTCGCGGACGCGGGGCTACGACGACTTCGCGGCCGCGATGGCGGAGTTCGACCGCGAGCGAGCGCTGGCGGCGGCGGGCGTCGACTCCGACGAAGTCGAACGCGTCGCCGAACTCGTCGCCGACGCCGACCGGGTGGCGGTGCTCACGGGGACCGGAATCGAGGGCGGCGCGGACGCCGGCGACGCCGCGGCGCCGGACTCGATACTCAACCTCCTCCTCGCGTCGGGCAACGTCGGTCGTCCGGGGACCGGCTGGTTCGTCCTCCGCGGCCTCGTCAACGAACAGGGCGCGACGGACGCCGGGTGCGTGCCCGACAGACTCCCCGGACACCGGGCCGTCACCGACGAGACGGCGCGGGCGCGCGTCGCCGACGAGTGGGGCTTCGAACCGCCGTCGTCGCCGGGGCGGGACGCGCGGGAACTGCTCGCGGCGTTCGGCGACGAGATTCGGGGCGCACTCGTCGTCGGCGAGGACCCGGCCACCTCGAAGCGGACGACCGAGTGGCTGGACGACCGACTGGGCGGCCTCGACGTGCTGGTCGTCTTGGAGGTGGCCGAGAGCGACACGACGCCCTACGCCGACGTCGTCTTCCCGGCGGCGACGGGCGCCGAGAAGGACGGGACGGTCACCAACCTCGAACGCCGCGTCCAGCGGCTTCGAGCGACCGGGTCTCCGCCGGGCGAGGCCCGCTCCGACTTCGCCATCCTCGCGGAACTCGGGCGGCGACTGGCGGACGACGAACGCCAGTTCGACTACGACCACCCGGGCGAGGCGTTCGACGAACTGACGCGCGTCGCGCCGACGCACGCCGGCGTCTCGTACGACGAACTGGGGGCCGAGGGTCGGCAGTGGCCGTTCGGCGGCGAATCCGTCCTCTACCGGGAGGCGTTCGACACCGACGACGGGCGCGCGCCGTTCCGCCGCCCCCGACCGATAGTCGCGTCCGAACGGGGCGACGGCCTCCGACTCGTCACCGGCGGGCGGGCGAGCGACTTCCTCGACGACCGTGCGGCGAACGACCCCGTCGTCCGGATACACCCCGCCGACGCGGACGAACAGGGGCTGAATCCGGAGGCGCCGGTGGTCGTCCGTGCCGCAGAGCGCGACGACGAGGCCGCCGAGAGGACGGCCCTCGAACTCGCGGTGCAAGTGGACGACGGCGTGCGACGGGGGACGGTGTACATGCACGCGGCGGTCGCGGACCCGCTTCTCAGGCGGGACGTGGAGACGGTCGTCGTAGAGTCGCAGTCGTCGCTGGGCGGGTAGCCGACGGCGACTCGGTCCACGCGTCGGAGCCGGCCCGCCAACAGAAACTATTGTCACGGTGACGGGAGTAGAGTCTCCCGAAGGAGCCCGATGGACTGGCACGCACGCGATACCGAGACGGTGTACGAGGAACTCGACACGACGGCGGAGGGGCTGTCTCCCGAGGCGGCCGCCGAGCGACTGGAGCGTGTCGGTCCGAACGAGATAACCGGCGAACAGCGACGCGGCCCCCTGCGCATCTTCCTCGCGCAGTTCTCCAGCGCGCTCATCTGGGTCCTCCTCCTCGCGGCCGTGCTCTCGTTCAGCATCGGCCACGCCGTCGACGCGATTCTCATCGGCGTCATCCTCCTCGCGAACGGCGTGTTCGGCTTCGTTCAGGAGTACCGGGCCGAGCAGAGTCTGGACGCCCTCCGCGAACTGACGACGCCGGAGGTGACCGTCCGCAGGGACGGGGAGGAAGAGCGCAGAGAGGCGACCGAACTGGTCCCCGGCGACGTCGTCGTCTTCTCGCAGGGCGACGTCGTGCCCGCCGACTGCCGACTCGTCGAGGCGAACAACCTCGAAGTGGACGAGGCGGCGCTGACGGGCGAGAGCGTGCCGGTGACGAAGCGAACGGAGCCCGTGGCCGACGACGCCCCGCTAGCCGAACGGGAGAGCATGGTGTACAAGGGGACGAACGTCACGCGCGGGCGCGGCGTCGCCGTCGTCGTGGGAACGGGGATGGACACCGAAGTCGGCGGTATCGCCGAGGAGTTGAGCGGCGCCGAGACGCTGGAGACGCCGCTTCAGCGCGACCTCAACCGACTCGGCCGCCGCCTCGGTATCGGCGTGGTCGTCCTGTCGGCGGTACTCGTCCCGTTGCTCGTCTTCGTCGGCGGCCGGTCGCTCGTCCAGTCGGCGCTGACGGCCGTCTCGTTGGCCGTGGCGGCGGTTCCCGAGGGGTTGCCGGCCGTCGTGACCCTCACGCTCGCGCTCGGCGTCCGGCGGATGGCCGACGAGAACGCCCTCGTCCGGACGCTCCCCGCGGTGGAAGCGCTCGGCGCGGTGGACGTCGTCTGCACGGACAAGACGGGGACGCTGACGGAGGGCGAGATGCGCGTCCGGGCGGCGTGGGTGTACGACCGGACGTTCGACGTCGGCGAGGACGAAGACGACGACGCCATCGAGGACGAGCGATTCGACCGACTCCTCGAAATCGGCGCGCTCTGTAACGACGCGACCACAGACGACGGCGACCCGACCGAACGCGCCCTCGTGAGGGCCGCGAACCGACGGTTCGACGTCGACGGCCGGCGGGAGGCACGTCCGCGGCGCGACGAGAAACCGTTCTCCTCGGAGCGAAAGCGCATGGCGACGATACACGACGACCAGGTGTACGTGAAGGGTGCGCCCGACGAGGTTCTGTCTCGTGCGACGCGAATCCTGACCGAGGACGGCACCGAAGAGTTGACCGCGGAGCGACGCGAGCGGATACGCGACCAGATAGACGACTTCGCCGAGAACGCGCTTCGGGTCCTCGCGTTCGCGTTCAAGGAGCGAGACGACGACGGCGGCCCGGAGGAGAACCTGGTGTTCGTGGGCCTGCAGGGCCTCATCGACCCGCCCCGGAAGGAGGTTCGCGACGCCATCGAGGACACCCAGCGCGCGGGCATCGACGTGAAGGTCATCACCGGCGACCACCCGACGACGGGGCGGGCCATCGCCGCACAGGTCGGGGTCGAGTCGGACGTGATGACCGGTGCCGAGGTGGCGTCGATGGACGAGGACGAACTCCGCGAGCGAGTGGAAGAGATAGACGTGTACGCGCGCGCGGAGCCGTCGCACAAGGTCCGGATTCTCAAGGCGTTGCAGGCGAACGGCCACCGCGTGGCGATGACGGGCGACGGCATCAACGACGCCCCGGCGCTGAAGAACGCCGACGTCGGCATCTCGATGGGCGTCCGCGGGACGGACGTCGCGAAGCAGGCCAGCGACATCGTCCTCCTCGACGACAACTACTCGACGATTCGCAACGCAATCCGGCGCGGTCGGACCATCTTCGACAACATCTGGAAGTTCGTCGCCTACCTGCTCAGCGCGAACTTCGCGGAGGTGCTAGTGGTGTTCGTCGCCTCCCTGTTCGGCTATCTCATCCTGCCGGCGGTCCAGTTGCTGTGGATAAACCTGCTCACCGACGGCCTGCCGGCGTTGGCGCTCGGGACCGACCCCTCGGGCGACGTGATGGACCGAAGCCCCCGCGAACGCGTGACCGGCATCATCGACCGCCCGATGCTCGAACTCATCGCCGGCGCGGGCCTGACGGTGACGGTGCTGATGCTGGGCCTGATGTTCTACGTCCTCGACGGCGCACCGGCCGTCACGCCGTACGCCATGACGATGGTGTTCACTGGCTTCGTGCTGTTCGAGTTCGTCAAACTCTACGTCGTGCGGTGGACGAAGGGGACGCCGACGCTGTCGAACGTGTGGCTCGAAGTCGCCGTCGCGGCGTCGTTGCTCCTCCAGTTGGCCGTCCTCTACACGCCGCTCAGGACCTACTTCGGGACCGTTCCGCTGGGCCTCGCCGACTGGGGACTGCTCGGCGGCGTGATCCTCCTCGGCTCCCCGGTGCTGCTCTTCGTGGGCTGGCTGGTCAAGCGCCGCGAGACGGGCCGCCGCCCGGCAAAGACGGTTCAGTCGACCGAACCCGAACCGGACCCCGGTGACGACTGAACCGGCGATCGACGCTCAGTTCGGCAGGAGGACGTTGATGACGGTGACGACGAGGCCGGCCAGCGCCATCCGGAGCGCCGAGACGTACCAGCGCTGGCCGGAGATGGACCCCATGTACGCACCGAACGCCGCGAGGATGCCGGTTCCGAGGGCGACGCCGGCGACGCCGGCTTCGGCCATCGAGAACACGGACCCCTCGAACAGGAACGGGACGAGAGGGACGAGGATGCCGATGAGCGGGCCCAGTCCGCTCATCGTGGCGTGGACGAGTCGCGCGCCTCGTTGCTTGCGTTCGACCTGCGTGTCGTCCAGGTCGACCAGCATGGACCGTTCGAGCCTGAGAATCTCGGCTCTCGTCTCCGCGCGCTCTATCTCCCAGACGCTCCAGACGGCCGACGTTCCCAACCCCACGGCCGCGCCGACGCCTATCTTCACCACGGTGAGTCCGTCGGGGACGCCCGAGAGCACGGCGCCCACGATGACGCCGATGCTCGTCAGCGTCCCGTCGAACCCGTTCGAGACGAAGTACCGGCGAGCGATGGAGACGACGTCCTCGTCGCGGAGGAGGCGCAGAAAGCGGTTGCTCGAAGACACGTCGTGCTACCCGTCCTGTAGCGTCTGCCGTTCTTCGACGATGTAGTCGCCGAACGCGACTTCGTCCACCGAGTGGATGGTGCCACCGAGGTCCTCCACGGCCGTCTCGACGGCGTCGTAGTCCAGCGACGACCCTTCGAGGGTCAGTTTGACGTTCTGGACCTCTTTGTCGAGTTCGATGAGCGAACCGGATATCGCCTCCACGCTCTCGGCGTCGGCGACGTCGGCGGTTGAACGCTACCAGCGGGGGGTCGTGCGGTTTCAACACGTCGAGTACGAGTCGGCGGACGTCGGCCATCAGGTGGACGCAACGGCGGGGACGGCCTTAGTATGGTGGGGACCGAGTCGATTCGGCGAGACGGCTTATGTCGGTGCTGACCCAACGACGCCGTATGTCACTCAGTTCACTTGCGCGCAGCGAACGGGCGAACGCCGCGCTGGGGTGGACGTTCACCGGCGTCACCGCCGCGGTCGGTATCGCGGCCGTCGTCGCGGGGTCGCTGGCGTGGGCGGGGCTGTGGTTCCTCCTCTCGGTCGTCGTCGCCGCGCCGGCGGTCGGGACCGGAGACTGGAAGGCGCTCGTTCCGTGGCCGCTCCCGGCGATGGCCGCGGCCGCGGCCGTCGTCCAGAGCGTCGGGCTGTATCCGGAACTCGCGGGGTACGTCGCCGTCGCGGGCCTCGCTCTCGTCGTCGTCGTCGAACTCGACGTGTTCAGTTCCGTCGAGATGAGTCGCCGCTTCACCGTCGTCTTCGCGGCGATGACGACGATGGCCGTGCAGGCGTGGTGGACCGTCGTCCAGTTCGTCTCCGACTGGTGGTTCGGCACGCGGTTCCTGCGCTCGCAGACCGAACTCCAGTGGGACATCGTCGCCGTCACGGCCGTCGCAGTCGTCGCGGGGGGCTTCTTCGTCTGGTACTTCGACCGAATCGACCACGCCGGCGGACGCGGGTACGCCGCCGAGTCGGGGGGGGTCCTCGTGACGCTATCCGAGACGCTCGGACTGGGCCAGCGATGGGAACGACGCCTCGTCCGCCTCTTGCAGGCGGGACTCGCCGGTCTCGTGCTGTACGGACTGGCGACGTTCCGCCTCGGGATGGCCGCCAGCGGCGCGCTGGCGCTCTCGGTGACGCTTCTCCCCGCGGCGTTGCGACGGGAGTACGGGTACACGATGGACGCCGGACTCGTGCTGTGGATCACCCTCGCCATCGTCCTGCACGTCGCCGGGTCGCTCGGCGTCTACGCGGAGTTCTCGTGGTACGACGAGATAACGCACACCGTCTCGGCCACCGTCGTCGCCGGCGCCGGCTACGCCGCGCTTCGCGCCGTCGAGCGCCACTCGTCGGCGGTGGAGGTGCCGCCGCCGGTCCGGTCGGCGTTCGTCGTCGTGTTCGTCCTCTCGTTCGGCGTCGTCTGGGAGGTGTTCGAGTTCGGCGCCGTCGAACTCTCGCGAGCGCTCGGGTTCGACTCCCCCGTCACCGTGTACGGTATCGACGACATCGTCACCGACTTCGTGTTCAACACGGTGGGCGCCGTCCTCGTCGCCCTCTGGGGAACCGACTCCGTCGGCGGCTTCGTCGCGTTCCTCGGCCGGCGACTCGGGTCGAACGCGGGAGAGTGAGACGCGTTCGGCCTCCCTCCCGGGACGGGGCGCGTGCGGCGACGACGCCTCAGTCCCGCGACCCGGCCCAGACGCCGAGCGTGAGTCCGTACATCAGGTGGCCCGCGTGGAACACGACGGACTCGTCGGCGGCGAGGCGCTGACCGACGAGGTGTCGGAGGACGACGCGTTCGCCGACGACCGAGAGCGCCGCCCCGTACGCGGCCCCGGCGACCAGACCGGCCGTCTCCGGTCGGTCCGACCGCTCGATGCGACGCTCGCAGCCGAGTGCGAAGAGGACGCCGGCGACGACGCCGTAGCCGAAGTGGAGCGCGAGGGACGAGACGGGGTAGTCGTCCGGCGCTCCGCCGACCCACCGACCGAGAAACTCGGCCGGCGGCGGGAGTGACTTCGCCGTCGGGAGGCGGAAGACGGTCATCACGAGCGTCGCCAGCAGTCCGCCGACGGCGCCGACGGCGGTCCGGGAGGCGCGTCCGGCGCGGGTCGATTCGTCCGTCTCGGTCATCGGTTCGAGAGGGGACACGAGCGGTTGTGGTCGACACACGACCCCGACGTAACCGTGGTGGCTCCGTGCGGGGGGCCGGCACCGAACCCGAGCGATTCGAGCGGCGTCCCGGCCAGCGACCCCCTCGGAGCGGAACTCGCGCCGGAGTCGCCGACGGACGTGTACCGCACCGACACCGAGGCGTGTCTACCGGTCCGTCGCTCGATTCCGCGTTCGAGGCTCTCCGGGAGGTTCGGATACGACCGCCCGGCCGGCGTGCGAACGCTCACGACGACGCCGGTCGGCCCCTCGTCCAGTCCGGGGACCAGCGTCTCGGTTCGGACGCCGACGACCGACACCCGTTCGTACTGCGACCGGTCGAGCGTCTCCTCTACCGTCCGGTTCACGTCGCGGGAGAACGCGACGTCCGTCGCCGTGAGGAACGTCGCGCCGCCGGAATCTGAAGCTTCGACGGCTGCGAGGAGTACGACTCGCTTCGACTCGCCGCCGAGCGGGGGTACTACCAGATTCCTCGCCAGTCGAAACTCGACGACTTGGCGGACGAGGCGGACGTCTCGCATCAGGCGTACTCAGAACGGCTCCGCCGAGCGACGGGGAGTCTGGTCGAACAGACGCTCCTCGACACCACCGAGTCGACTCACGAGGGGTTCTGAACCGACCACCGGGATGGCGGACGACATCGGTCGTCCGGCCGCACTCCCCCGAATCCCGTCGGAGTCGAACCGTCTCGGGGTCGCCTTCTAGTCCGTATCCGCGAATGTCTCGGAACAGAAAATTTATATCGAGTAGCAGATAGCCAGAGATGTGAGAAAGAAACGTAAACTGATAGTTCGGGTCTTCTTCGCTCTCGTTCTCGCCGGTTCGGCGGCGTTTCTCGGACTCAGCGCGACCGCTGGAGCGGCGGGCGACTCGTCGGTCGACCAGCGGACGATAGCGGGCGACTACAGTGGGACGACGGTCATCACTGCACACGGCGACACCGAGAAGTCGAAGCTGTTGGTGTACGGCCCGGACGGCGGCGTCCAGTACGTGAACAGCACGTACGACCGGTACTTCGACGTCGACCCGGAACCGGGGACGAAGAACACCGTGACCTACACCGCCGCGATGCACGTGTACGGCGCTCCCTGTCAGGCCGGTGAGAAGTGCAGTTACAGCGTCATCGAGCAATTGAACCTGACGACGGGGGAGACGAACGTCCTCTACAAACAGTACCGGCCGAACATCCACAACTCGCGCTGGCACGACGCGGACCGAATCGACGAGGACCGCTGGGTCGTCGCCGACATCGCCTTCGACCGCGTGTTCATCGTCAACACGACGACGGGCATCGTCGAGTGGTCGTGGAACGCGCAGAACCACTTCGACATGAAGACGGGGAACCCCTACCCCGAAGACTGGACGCACATCAACGACGTCGAGGTGACAGAGGGCGGTCAGATAATGATCAGCGTCCGAAATCAGGACCGCATCGTGTTCTTGGACCAGAAGACGGGCGTCGTCGAGGACCGAACGCTCGGTGAGGAGGACAACTACAGCGTCCTCTACGAACAGCACAACCCCGACTACATCGACGCCGAACGCGGCGGCCCGGCGGTGCTGGTCGCCGACTCGCACAACAACCGTATCGTGGAGTTCCAGCGCTCGAACGGCCGGTGGATGCAGACGTGGGAGTGGACGGACGCCGAGATGCAGTGGCCTCGCGACGCCGACCGACTCCCCGACGGGAACACGCTGATCAGCGACTCGTCCGGAAACCGCGTCCTCGAACTCGGACCCGACGGCGACGTGCTGTGGTCGGTCACGGTCGACACGCCGTACGAGGCCGAGAAACTGGGCACCGGCGACGAGAGCGCCGGCGGACAGACCGCTCAGGCGCTGGGTCTCCCCTCGAAGACCACGGACGGGACCGCCGCGGAGAGCCAGTCGTCCGGCCGACCGCTGACGTTGCAGTTCCTCCTGTTCGTGCGCAACCTGCTGCCCGCCCTCGCGGTGAACGCCGTACTCTACGTGCTGCCGACGTGGGTCCACTTCGCCGAGTTGGCCGTCATCGGCGGACTGGGTCTGGTGGTGCTCTCGTGGGCGTACCTCGAGTACCGGTGGTCGCGGTTCTCGCTTCGCTTCGGGCGGCCCGTGCGCCTCGACCGGGGCGACTGAAGTCCGACCAGCGACAGACTTGGAACTCACCTTCTCGACGAGCGATTCACCGCGACGAGACGGTCGGTAGCGACGACGACGACAGCTATCGGCGGTGTCGCTCGGCCCTCACTCTTCGTCCAACACGTCGCTGACGGCGTCTCCTCGCTCGGACGCGTCGATGTGGGAGTACGCCTCCTTCGTCGTGCTGAGCGACTTGTGCCGAAGGACGTCCTGAGCGAGTCCGCGGTCGGTCCGGAACAGTTCGTCGCCGAGGCCGCGCCGGGCGCCGTGTGGGAGGGGCGGCTTGCCGTCGATGTCGACGTCGGCCGCGTCGGCGATTCGTTCGAGGACGCGTCGCGCGCCCTCGGTCGTGATGGCGGGCGGCGCGATGGCCTCCTCGCGGAGGCGTCGTCGCGTCCGCGTCGTCGAGGCGTGCGTCCCCCGCGTCGGCACCGAGGGCGTCGCGGACGGCGCCGTACTTCGACGGCGCGTGACTCGTCGGGAAGACGGGCCAGTCCGCCGCAGGCGGGTCGAGGACCGTCAGCCACCGTTCGATGGCGTCTCGCGCCTGCGCGGGGACGGAGACGTCCTCCCACTCCTGCGCTTTCCCCCAGACGCGGAACGTCCACGCCTCCGTGTCGACGCGAGCCCACGTGAGTCCCTGTCTGCCCTCTCGGTCGTCGCCGCTGACGCGGAACACCTCGGCACCGCGGACGCCCGTGAACGCGAGGACGTGGACGAGAGCGCGGTCACGGACTTCGGCCCGCGCGTCCATCCCCTCGTCCTCGATGGCCTCGTACGCGACTTCGTTCGTGTGTCGGACGAGTCGGCGTCGCGCCTCGCGGGTCCAGAACTGCTGGCTGTGGTCCTCGTCGTCTCTCGGCAGGGGTTCGCGCGCCCGGTCGGCGAGAGCGGGGTTCCGCGTGAGGTCGCCGTCCCGGACGCAGAATCCGAGGAAGCCGGAGATGACGTTGTAGTACGTCTGCGCCGACGACGCCGAGATGCCGCCCGCCTCGACACGCTGAGCGAGACGGTCGGCGTACCGGCGGAGAATCTGCTGTCCCTCGGTCTCGAACGCCTCGAAGGAGTTCTTCCCGCGGCGGCGGAGCCACGTCTCGAACTGCGAGAGGACCGACTCGGCGGTCGACCGGTACTGCGCGCTGGTTCCGTTGGCTCGAAGGTATCGGCTCACGGCGGCGGCGACTTCGGACTCGTCGGGTTCCGACGCGGTCATTGGAGTTGCGTACGGCGACGTCCCCCATAAATCCAGTTGGCTTTAGTGACCTAAACCAAAGTGAATGCGGTCGGTGCCGATTCACGCCAACGAACCCCCGAGGCGCCCGTATTCGAAACTTAAACGTCGCTCTCAGAACTCATATACCAAATAGCGCTATAGGAAATGGTCAGAGGGTGAAGTTGAGACTATAGCGGGTTATGCGGGGCTGTGATGCGTGGTATCGGCCGAATCAATGAGCAGAAACTGATTCAGATCACTTTCTGACCGGGCGTTATTGTTGGGTATTCAATTAATTCGGAGTGTTTTCGAGACCGGGGGTAGTGTAGCCACTCAGACATCGCGCTACCACGGGTAGAGATCCTCACTATCCGATCCCTGTCTCCTTCTTCAGCAGCGTCAGTGTGTTATCGGCCGTCACGACCGGCGCGTGCTCATACTCGCCGGTCACTTCGACCTGCACGAGTAGGTCCACTGCTCGCCAAATCGAGTAGAGCAAGCAGGCGAACGCGAAGTAGAAGAATCGCAACCCGAAATGCTTCGACGTCGTCGCGGCCATGAACCGCTTGATCGACTTGTACCCACTCTCAATCTCCCACCGGTAGCCGTACTCTGTGAGGTGACCACTCCCTCGATTCGTCATGAACACCGAGTACTGCCGGTGGTCGTCGTGTTCGGATTCCTCTTTCCGGCGGTAGATCAGCGTCGTCTCGTGCCACTCGTTTTTCCCGAGGTGGAGCTTGCGATCGGTCTCGTATCGGTCCTGGTCGCGCTGGAGCAATCGCTTCGCCTGAGCCTTCTCACTCGTCTGCATCCGCTTTGGCACGACGTACGAAAGCCCACGCTGGCTGATCATCTCCAGAACGTGTTGACTATCGAACTCCCGATCCATGAGTACGTTATCGACGTGGACGAGGTTCTCAGCTGAATCCAGCAAGTCCTCCACAATCTCTTTGCGTGACTCGCCTTTCCGTACTGGACGGGCATCAAGGACGAGCGGGACTGCGTTCCCGACCAACTGGACGGTCGCCCACTGGTAGGCGTACTCGTCGGACTGTTCTTTCGTCCCGATGATCTCGTCCTCGTGGCCCGTTCTATCGCCCGTGAAGGGGTTGGCTTCGGTGATGTCGATCGCCACGATTCCTGCGCGGAAGAACTCCTCCGTCTCTGTGACCTCGTTGATGAGCTGCCGGATTGCCTGTCGGAACATCTCGCGGATCTCCGCGATTGAGAGATCCCGCATCTGTTCGCGATGGGCGTGACCCAACGGTGTCCGCTCTCGAGTCGACTCGTAGGTGAAGCTCCGAGCACCCTCATTAGCGGCTAGATTCTCACGGAGTCCCAGATACGTCTGCAATCCCCAGTAGGCGTTCTCGTGGATCTCACAGCCATCACCACGGTCCAGCGAGAATGCCGGGAAGACAACGTGGCTGATGTGGTCGCTGATCTTCGCTGCTTGTTCCAAAACAGTCTGATCGTCCGGATCGGTCTCTCCTGACTCGTCGTCGTAGTACTGGAGCTTCCGTTCCGGGTCACGGGGAACTGTAACCCCTGCATTCTGTGCGTTGATGAGAACTGTCCGCGCCGTTCTCTCGACTGTCTCACGTAGGTCGGCACTGAAGCGGCTGTTCCAACTGCGCCAGAGCGTCGACTGGTCGGGAACGGATTCGAACCCGAGCGAGCGACGGATTTCTGAGTGCTGCCGGAGATAGTCGATAAGCGCTGTTTCGTGGTTCCAACCGTACACTTCTTTCAGCAGGAACGCCCTGAAGAGTTGTGGCATCTCGTACCGAGTTGGACCGGAGTACTGGTCGTGTGGGTTGAACACCACGTAGGAAAGCGGATACTGACAGACGAACGGCCACGAACAGAGTCGTGGGCTCGGTCATCAACCAGACTCCAGAAACGGTGCGAATATCTTCGGAGAGTGCCGGCCAGGGAACGTCCGCTGGTACAGTGGGGTTGAGTCGTATGCTGGCCAATCAACGTGTGGATGCTG
>NZ_WPCD01000235.1:0-5226 GCF_009741955.1 Halogeometricum sp. CBA1124
GAGTCGCGCCAGCGACCGCTGGTCGAGGCGGCGGACCGACCGGCGAAACTGGCTCCGGTCGACGGGGCGCATACCGTCCGTTAGGACGACGACGGGTCAAGCGTTTCGGAGGGTGGGGTGGGCGGGCCGCCGTTCCGACTGCGCTACTCGTCCCGCCGGACGTACGTCGCGAAGTCGAACCGCTCGCCCGTCTCGCGGTCCGTCTCCGCCCACGCCGAGGCGTCCCAGTCGGGGAACCGAGTGTCGCCCTCGTACGACTCGTGAATCTCGGTCAGCACCATCCGCGTCGCTCGCGGGAGGAACTGCTCGTACACGCGCGCGCCGCCGACGACGTACACCGTCTCGACGCCTCGCTCTGCGGCCGCCGCTTCGGCCAGTTCGACCGCCTCGGCGACCGAGTGCGCCAGCACCGCGCCGTCGGGGAGGTCCAACTCGCGCGAGGAGAGGACGACGCTGGTCCGGCCGGGGAACGGTTCGCCGAGGGCGTCGACGACGCTCTCGTACGTCTTCCGACCCAGAATCACGGGGTGGCCCGTCGTCGTCCGCTTGAAGTGCGCCATGTCCTCGGGGAAGTGCCACGGCATCCCGCCGTCGCGGCCGATGACGCCGTTGTCTGCGACGGCGGCGACGAGGACGTACTCGGTTTCGCTCGGTGACTCCGGCATCACTCGGCCACCGCGAAGCGGATCCCCTCGTCGGGGTCGTAGTCGTGCAGTTCGACGTCGTCGTACGTGAGTTCGTCGAGGGGAACGTCTGCCACCTCGATGGTCGGCCGGTCGCCCGGTTCGCGGGCGCACTGCCGCAGGAGGCCCGGAACGTGGTCGTAGTCCTCCCGGCCCTCGGGTTCTGGCGGTGCGGTCTCGACCAACCAGTCGCGCACGTCGAGGTAGTCCGCGCGCGACTCGACGTCGGCGAGGCGCGCCTGCAGGTCTGCGAGGTTGTCGGCGTACCACGCGCCGCGGTCACCCTCGCCGCAGTAGACGTGCGCGTCGACGACGGTGTGGGCGAACTTGCCGACCTCGAAGCCCGTCCGCTGGGCGACGGCGGTGGCGAGGAGGGCGTAGGCGGCGACGTTGAACGGGACGCCGAGGGCGATGTCCCCCGAACGCTGGGTGAGATGCAGGTTCAACTCGTCGCCCTGCACGTTGAACACGAACGAGTAGTGACACGGCGGGAGCGTGGAGACGGCGGCGTTCGCCGGGTGCCACGCGTTGACGACGATGCGCCGGGAGGTGGGGTTCTCGCGGAGGGTGTCGAGCACGTACTGAATCTGGTCGAACGTCCGTTCGTCCTCGTTCAGCCAGCGGTGGCCCTCCTCGGGCCACGCCTCGCCCGGCAACCCCTCGTCGGGGACGGGAAAGCGCCGCCAGAACCGACCGTAGGCGGTGTCGAGTCGCCCCTCGTCGTCGGCCCACGCGTCCCAGATTCCCGTCTCCTCGCGCAGCGTTCGGATGTGCTCCTCGCCGGAGAGATACCAGACGAACTCGTGAATCAGCGAGTTCCAGCGGAAGCCCGACAGGTCCTTCGTCGTGAGCAGTGGAAAGCCCTCCCGCAGGTCCACCTCGTAGTGGCGGCTGAACGCCGAAATCGTGTCTACGCCCGTGCGGTTCGGCTTGTGCTGCCCGTCCGACAGCACGTCGGTGACTAGGTCGAGATACTGGCGCATGGTGGGCTCGGGGTTAGGATACTGTGCTCGGTACCGAGGTATGAACGTGACGCAATGGACGCTGTCGGGGGCGTCCGCCCGGTCCGTATTTACCGGCCTGCGCGGTAGACGGAGGCGTGACCGAAGACGGACCGGACCCGCGACCGAACCGACCGCCCGAGACCGAGGACGGCCGTTCGCTGCTAGCGCTCCTCGACGAACTCCGCGTCATCGCCCAGAACGGGCTGGAGTACGGCGACGACGGCCACGACGCCCACGACGAGGAGCGGTACCGCCGCCTCCTCGACCTGACGAGCGAGTGGTACGGCGTCGCCCTCGACCTGCCGCCGGCGGAGGCCAGAGACCGCCTCGCGGCCGAACACGGTCACGCGACGGCGAAGGTGGGCGCGAACGCGGCCGTGTTCGACGACGACGGCCAGATACTGCTGGTCCGGCGAGCCGACAACGGCCGGTGGGACCTCCCCGGCGGCTTCGTCGAACCGAACGAGACGCCGCCCGAGGCGGCCGTCCGGGAGGCCCGAGAGGAGGCGGGCGTCGAGGTGTCCGTCGCGGAGTTGGTCGGCGTCTACAGCGTCGGTCCCGACGACGAGGGGTCGCCGCACGCCCACACCCACGTCCCCATCGTCTACCGCTGTGAGCGAATCGGTGGCGAACTCGACGGCTCGCACGAGAGCACTGAGGTCCGCTTCCGCCACGTCGACGACGTGTCGGCGTGGCACACGAAGAACGAGCAGTTCGCCCGCGACGCGCACGAACGGTGGGTCCGCCGGGACGAGTGAGTCTGCACCGCGAGGGTGGCTCCGCGTCGGGACGGCTGGCTCCTCGCCGAGCGAGTGGTTCAGCGTCGGGACGGGCGACTCCGCCGCGGCCCCGGACGACCGAGCGGACCCCCTCTCGCCGCCCGCGCCGTCGCAGTCGAGACAACATACTTACAACTCTCGACCGAATCGTTCGACCGATGCCCTCCCGCCGCGACGTTCTCGCCCTCCTCGCCACCGCTCCGCTCGCCGGGTGTAGCGCCGACGCAGACGCCTCGTCCGCGACGGACGACCCGCCGCTCTCGGGTCGGACCGTCACCGTCGTCGGCGACGTGCCCCTCCCCGACGACGCCGGGCCCAGACGCACCGGTGCCGTCGGCGACGCCGACGTGGTGCTCGTCCCCCCGGGCCCGCA
Organism: Halogeometricum sp. CBA1124; assembly: GCF_009741955.1. Taxonomy (NCBI): domain Archaea; kingdom Methanobacteriati; phylum Methanobacteriota; class Halobacteria; order Halobacteriales; family Haloferacaceae; genus Halogeometricum; species Halogeometricum sp. CBA1124. The sequence goes on from NZ_WPCD01000235.1 coordinate 2,840, forward strand.
GTTCACGACACCGCCCTCTACGCGCTCGAAGCCGGCACGCCCGTCGTCGTCGCCGGCGAGGACGCTCCGGGGACCGTTCTCCGCCTCTGCGAACGGGCCGGAGAGCGGTACGGCGTCCCCAGCGACTCGTGGACGCCGAGCGAACGCGTCGCCGCCGTCGTCCCCGTGGCGGACCGCCTCCTCGTCCAGTACGTCGAACCGATACGCGGCGCGGACCTCCCGGCCCGACTCCCGTGGGCCGTCGGGCAGGTCCTCGACGGCCGTCCGCCCGCGTTCCCCGTCGAGGGCCCGCCGCGTCCGGACGGCGGCGTCGAACTCGGGCGCGTCCGGGTTCGCGGCCGCGCGACGTCGGCGACTACGACCGCTGGGACCGCGGCGACGCTGTTTCCGGACCGTCGGAACCGCCGTCGTCGAGACGGTGGCGACGGTGACCGCCGCGGACGCCCCGTTCCCGGACCGGTACCGCGTCGACGAGGTGTCGGTTCGGACGGGCTTCACCGACGCGACGGTGGAGGCGACCGGACCCGCGGCCGGCACGGACGCGTTCGCCGTCGAGCAGTCGGTGAGCGACGACGGCGAGGTTACGCACGGCTTTACGCCCGCGAAACGGGCGTCGCGCCGGTCGCTGACCGTCGGCGCGCGGACCGTCGTCGCCCTCGACGACCCCACCCCGCCGTTCTCCTACCTCGGCAACGTGCGCTGCCGGTGGCGCGACCCGCGACTCCTGCGCGACGACGGGACGTGGGTCGCCCACACGCCCGGTCGCGCCGTCTGGCGCGGATTCTGAGGCCGGGCGGACGGCCCCGACGGCCGCCATGGAAAGAGGAAAGACCCGTTCGCGTCTACTCTCGGACGTGATATCTAACCTCGCGCACGACGTGCAAGCGTTCACCAGCAACGCCTTCCTCGTCACCGGCGAGACGACGGCTCTCGTGGACACCGGCGCGAACTTCGACGTGGTGTCGCGCGTCCGCGACCGGGTGGACGGACTCGACCGGGTGTACCTCACGCACACGCACACCGACCACGTCGGCAACGTCGCGGCGGTCCGCGAGGCGTTCGACGTGGAGACGTGGGGGTTCGACCCCGACCGACCGGAAGTCGACCACGCCGTCGCCGACGGCGAGACGGTCCGTATCGGCGACGACGACTACGAAGCGCTCCACACGCCGGGACACAAGAACGACCACCTCTGCTTCTACTCGCGCGCGCGAGCGTCCTGTTCGCCGGCGACCTGGTGTTCGCCGACGGCGCGTTCGGGCGCACCGACCTCGAAGAGGGCGACCGGGCGGCGCTGACGGCGAGCATCGACCGCGTCCGGGAGACGGTGGGGGAGGACCTCTCGGAGATGCACACCGGCCACGGGCCGAGCGTCACGCAGCGACCGTTCGAAGACGTCGAACTCGCCGGGCGCGCCGCCCGGATGTGACCCGCTTCGACGGTCTCACCGGCCATTCAGCCGGGGAATCACTCGTCCGCGGGCCACTCGGCCGCGGATTACTCGTCGGCGCCCTCGGGAATCTCGTCGGCCGGTCGGGACTCCGACTGGATGCCGAAGTAGCCCGGTTCGTCGCCCTCCGGGTCGTTGATGACGAACTCGTCGGCGTGCGACATCAGCCACGGTACCGTCCACGTGACGATGCGGTCCTCCGTGTCCGCGTCGAGTTCCGTCTCCGGGTCGAGTCCCTGCAGGAGGCGCGATATTTCGGGGACGGTGTACATCATCTCGTCGTCGAGCACTTCCGCGGGTTCGTACAGTCGGTACGGGTAGAGCGTGTCGAACTCGTCTTTCGGTCGAGGCATACCGAACAGTCGCCGTCGGCGCACGTAAACGCCCTGACTCCGGGAGAACGAATCACAATGGTTATCAAATGGCTTCGAAGTGTGAACGTATGGAATCGCCGTCCGAACGGCTGCTGGGCGTCTTTCGCGACTTCGGCGGGCGGGCGCTCAGAGACGTGTGGCTCTTCGACGAACGGGCGTTCGAGCGCGTGTACGTCCGCGACGACGTCGCCGAGGCGATCGCGGACGGCGACCTGGACGTCGAGCGCTTCGTCGACAACGAGCGCTACGCTCGTCACGCGACAGACGTACGAGTCGCTCTACTACGCCGACTACGGCTACACCGTCCGCGGGCTCTCCTCCTTCGAGCAGTTCCGGACGTTCCTCTGCGACCAACCCATCGGCGTCTTCGCCAGTTTCGACCTCGCCGACGACGGCTACGACTACCGGCAACTCGACGAGTCCGTGCAGGAACTCGCGCTCGAACTCGGCCCGGAGACGTTCGCGCCCGAGGCGGACCCGACGGTGACCGACTGAACGACGCGCTCGGCGGGTGGTGCGGCCGCTCTGCGGCGTGCGCAAAGAAAAAAATCGGGGTGTACGCG
>NZ_WPCD01000178.1:0-7520 GCF_009741955.1 Halogeometricum sp. CBA1124
GGCGGCGACGACGGCGGAGTCGACGCCGCCGGAGAACGCGACGAGCACCCCGTCCCGCTCTCCGAGCGACGCGCGCGCCGCCGCGGCCTTCTCGGTGAGCGTCGGGTCGGTGTCGGCCGGCGTGTCCGCGTCGGGCATGGTTCCCGTTTCCCGCGGAGCGGCAAAAGCGCGTTGTCCCCGGCCCGGCCGCCGGGTTCGCCCGCACCGCCGCGCCGTCCCGCGTCGGTGCGCCTCCCGCCGTGCCGGCGCTCGGCCCGCGGCCCCGAGACGCCCCACGACCACGAGACGCGCCGTGGCCACAAGACACAGGAACGTCACGGCCGGACCTCGACGGGAGAGGTCCGACGCTCGGCCGCACCCCGCCAGCACGGGCGTCCCGCCGTTCGGCACGCGCCGAGCGCCGTGTCTCCCCGCCGAACGGGGTTCGCGTCCGTGCTGACGGCGGCCCGCGTCGTGACACACGCACCATGACCCGAAGACAGCAGCCGACCGGACCGGACGAATCGCACGACGCGCCCGAGGGACTCGCCGGCGACCCCACCGCGGCCGGCACCGCCGCGCGCGAGGTGAACCGCGGTGACGGACGCCGACGACTGGGACGAGACGCCGGGGTCGGCGCTCGACCCGTTCCCGAGCGTCCGCGGCACGAGTCGGTTGCTCGGCGTGAACACCGAGGGCCAACCCGTCTACTACGACGAGGAGGCGCACGCCCGACGCGACGCGCCCGCGGACGCCGACGCCGAGGACTGGCGCGACGACCGACCGCTGGACGAGGACGCGACGGTCGGTGACCTCCTCGACGACGTCGAGGAGTCCGTCGGGTGGGACGAACTCACGGACTACGCGAGGGACCACCTCCCCGGGATGGACGCCGACGACGGCGACGACGGGACGGGAGGTGACCGCACGTGAGCGAGGACGGTCTGCAGAAACTCGGCGTCGACGCCCGAGGGGACGCCCGTCTACTACGACGCAGAACGGCACAGTCGTGTCGACGGCCACGCCGAGTCCGAGAGCGTCGCCCGCGAGGACGGGGTCTCGCTGGAGCAGTCCACCTCGGTCGGCCAACTGATTCGAGAGATAGAGGACGACGTCGGCTGGGACGAACTCTCCGACTACGCGCGGGACCACGCCCCCGAGGAGGGTCTCGACACCGAGGCCGACATCGGACGGAAGGGGTCGCCCGACGAGGACGGCGGCGCCGACTGACGCACCCGCCGCCAGCGTCAAAGCCGTCGCGGCCGAACTGGGGAGCGATGCCGACGGACCCTTCCATCGAGTCGGACGCGAGGCGGCGGAGATAGAGAACCACGACGCCACCGTCGTCGACGTGACGACGATGGACGAGGACCGCACGGACGAGATAGAGGCGGCGGTCGACACCCACCGCGAGGCGATACGCGAGCGACTCGACATCGAGGAGACGCTCGGTCCTCTCGGCGAGAGCGGCGACGCGTGGGACCGCGTGACCGCCGAACTGTCGGCACAGGGCGAGGAGGAACTCAGCGGGAAGCTGGAGGCGCTGAAGAAACGGCTGGAGCGGCCGTACCCGTCGCTCGTGAGCATCAGATTCGAGATCGGGTCGGCGGCCGACGACCCCGACGACACCTCTTTCGAGTTCGTCCCCGGCCAGTACGTGCGAATCAGCTATCAGGACGAGGAACCGCGCGTCTACTCCATCGCCAGTTCCCCCAACCGCGACGGCGTCGAACTCTGCATCCGGCGGGTGCCGGGCGGCGAACTCACGCCGGACCTGTGCGAACGGGTCCAACCGGGCGACGACCTGTTCGTCCGCGGCCCGTACGGCGACGAACTCATGCTCTCGGAACCGTCCGACCGCGACCTGGTGTTCGTGGCGACGGGCACCGGCGTCGCGCCGTTCAAGAGCATGATAGACTACGTCTTCGAGGAGGGGATGGACGAGTGCGACGGCGAGCGCCGGGACGTCTGGCTGTTTCTGGGCTCCTCGTGGGAGGACCACCTCCCTACCGGGAGGCGTTCCGCGCCCGCGACGACGAACGCGACAACTTCCACTTCGTCCCCACCCTGAGCCGCGAGAACTACCTCACCGACTGGACCGGCGAGACCGACTACGTGCAGTTCTGTCTCCTCAAGTACCTCGACAGCGAGGCGACGGACCTCGACGCCCTCCCCGACGAGTTCGCCGACTACGTGGACGAAGCCCCCGTGGGCGACGTCGACGCCCGCATCGACCCCGACGCGATGGAGGTGTACGTCTGCGGCATCGGCGCGATGTGCGACCGGGTGACGAACGTCGTCGAGTCCGTCGGCGTCCGCGAGGAGTACCTCGACGTGGAGAGCTACGGCTAACCGCCCGACCCGTAACGTTTTGTCGGGGCGGGCGATACTCCACGCCGAATGGAGTTCGAGGCTATCCCGGGCGTCGGGGAGAAGACGGCCGAAGCGCTGTCCCAACTCGACGACGCCGAACGGGCGTTGGCCGACGGGGACGTGGCCGCTCTCGCCCGCGCCCCGGGCCTCACGGAGGGGCGCGCGGCCGCCATCGCGCGCGGGGCCATCCGCCGCAGGCACGACGACGACGGCGACTTCCTCGCCACGGACCGCGCCCGCGAGGTGTACCGCGACGTGCTCTCGTTGCTCCGCGAGCGAACCGTCACCGCCTACGCCGAGAAGCGACTGGAGACGTTCTACCCCACGGCCTCGGCGTCGCGCATCGAGGAGGTGCGCGCGTTCGCGGAGGCGGCCGTCGAACGCGACCCGGACCCGGCCGTCCTCGACGCACTCGACGGCGTGGCGTCGCTGGAACCCGCCGCGGGCATCCGCGTCCGCGAGCGCTGTCTCGCGACCGCCGACGCCGAACGCTACGCCGCCGCCAAGGAGGCGTTCCCCGAACTGTCGGTCGAAGTCGTCGAGGCGCCCGCGGCCTCTCGGAACTCGCTCGCTCGTACGCCACCGTCGTCGCCCTCGACGAGGCGTTCGCGGGCGTGGACGTGGAGGGCGACGTGCGCGTGCGCCCCGACGCCGCCGACCACCCCGACGAGATAGTGCCGGAGCGAGTGCTGGCGTTCTTCGCGCAGAACCGCGAGCGAATCCGCGCCGCCGCGGACGTGCACGAGGCCGCCGGACTGGACGCGCCGTGTGACCTCGACCACCTCCGCGACGCCCTCTCGCGACTGGACGACGACGGCACCATCGTCGGCGACGAGGAACTGGACCGCCTGACGAACGCCGTCGACGACGTCGACGCCGCCGTCTCGACGGCCGAATCCGTCGCCAACGACCACCTCCGCGACGCCATCCGCGAACGCGACGTGACCATCGAGGGGACGGACTTCCTCTCGCTGGTCGAACAGGGCGCCCGCGTGGACTCGCTGCTGTCGCGGGAACTCGAAGACCAGTACGCCGACGCCGTCGCCACCGCCCGAGAGCATCTGGTCGAGTCGCTGTCGCTCCGCCCCGAGGGGCGGACGTCGCCACGCGCGTCTTCTCGGACGACCCGTCGTTCCCCGTCGACTACGACGAGGAACTCCTCTCGCGCCTCCGCGCGGAACTGAAAGCCGGGCGCGACCGACGCGCCGTCCGCCTGAAGCGCGAACTGGCCGCGGACCTCTCTGCCCTCCGCGACCCGGTCGGCGAGATGGTCTCGGACGCCCTCGAACTGGACGTGGAACTTGCCGTCTCGCGGTTCGCCCGCGACTTCGACTGCTCGTTCCCGACGTTCGTCGCGGACGGCGGCGCGGCGACGACGGACGGCGGTGCGCGCGACGGCGATGGCGGTGCGCGCGGCGACGGCGCGGGCGGCGGGTTCGCCGTCGAAGCCGGCCGGTCCCCCCCTGCTCGACGTGCCGTTCGAGGCGGCCGACCCGGTGGACTACGCCGTCTCGGGCGCACCCTCCTCTCGGGCGCAACTCCGGCGGGAAGACGTCGACGCTCGACCTGGTGGCTCTCGTCGTCGTCCTCGCGCAGATGGGCCTGCCCGTCCCCGCAGACCGCGTCGAACTCGAACGCTTCTCGGAACTGCACTACTACGCGAAGTCGCAGGGGACGCTGGACGCGGGGGCGTTCGAGAGCACCCTGCGGGACTTCCGCGAACTCGTCGACGGCGAGTCGAACCGTCTGGTCCTCGTGGACGAACTGGAGAGCATCACCGAACCCGGCGCGTCGGCGAAGATAATCGCCGGCATCCTCGAAGCCCTCGACGACCAGTCGGCGACGGCGGTGTTCGTCTCCCACCTCGCCAGCGAGATACGCGAGGCGGCCGGGTTCGACGTCGCCGTCGACGGCATCGAGGCGGTCGGACTGGCCGACGGCGAACTCGTCGTGAACCGCTCGCCCGTCAAGGACCACCTCGCGCGTTCGACGCCGGAACTCATCGTGGAGAAACTCGCGGGCGAGGACGGGTCGGGGTTCTACGACCGACTGCTGGAGAAGTTCTGAGCGACCCGACGGGGATTTATCACGTTCTCGGTCGGAGCGACGGGTATGGTCCCCGACGCAGACGCCGTCGACGCGAACGCCACGTCAGACGACGCGAACACTGCTTCCGACGACGCGAACACTGCTTCCGACGACGCGAACGTCACTCCCGACAGCGCCGAACCGCCCGCGACCGACGCGACAGTCCTCCCGGACGGCGGCACCGCCGCGGGTGGAGACGACGCCGCCGGACCGACTCCCGAGGCGGACCCGACGTACGACGTGGTGTACCGGGCGACCCGCGACGCGATGTGGGACGTGGTGGGGACGGCGACGCTCATCCTCTTCTACCTCGCACTCGCGGCCGTCGGGTTCTCCGTCGCCGCGAGCGGACTGCTCGGCGGAATCGGACCGGCGACTATCGGTCTCGGTGCGGTCGGCTTGCTCGTCGGCCTGTTCAGCGCCTACCGGGTGTACGTCCTCGTGACCGAGTGAGGGGCCGTCGGACGACCCATCCGCGACCGCGCCTTCGACGAGTCGGATTTAGTGAACGTTTGGATACGGCGCTTGCAGGCGGTCTCCGGTCCACTTTCACTTTCACTCCGCCGCTGGGGAACGGTTAAGTAGACTGCTATTCGTAATCGAATCGATGAGGGACGACCCCGAGGAGGGGATGCTATCGTGGGACGAGACGGTGTTCCGCGACGAGCACGTCTTCGAGATAGACTACGTTCCGGAGACGTTCAACCACCGCGAGACGCAACTGCAGAGCCTCAAGTACGCTCTCAGACCCGCGGTCCGCGGCTCCCGGCCGCTCAACACCATCGTCCGCGGGCCGCCGGGGACGGGCAAGACGACGGCCGTCCAGAAACTGTACGGCGAACTCGGCGCGCAGTCGGGCGTCCGGACCGTCCGCGTCAACTGTCAGGTGGACTCGACGCGCTACGCCGTCTTCTCCCGCATCTTCGAGCACATCTTCGAGTACGAACCCCCCTCCTCGGGCATCTCGTTCAAGAAGCTGTTCGGCCAGATAACCGACCGCCTCGTCGAGGACGAGGAAGTCCTCGCCGTCGCCCTCGACGACGTGAACTACCTGTTCTACGAGAACGAGGCCTCCGACACCCTCTACTCGCTGCTCCGCGCCCACGAGACGCACTCGGGGGCGCGCATCGGCGTCATCATCGTCTCCTCGGACCTCGCCTTGGACGTCATCGAGGAACTCGACGGCCGCGTGCAGAGCGTCTTCCGCCCCGAGGAGGTGTACTTCCCCGTCTACGGCGTCGACGAGATAGTCAGCATCCTCCGCGGCCGCGCCGACCGAGGGTTCCACGACGGCGTCATCGGCGACCCGGAACTGGACCGGGTGGCCGAACTCACCGCCGAGAGCGGCGACCTGCGCGTCGGCATCGACCTGCTCCGCCGCGCCGGCCTCCACGCCGAGATGCGCGCCAGTCGGACGGTGACGCTCGACGACGTCGAGGCGGCGTACGACAAGTCGAAGTACGTCCACCTCTCGCGGTGTCTCCGCGGCCTCTCGGACTCAGAACGCGCACTGGTGCGCGTCATCGCCGAGTACGACGGCGAACAGGCCGGCACCGTCTACGAGGCGTTCCACGAGGAGACCGACCTCGGCTACACGCGCTACTCGGAGATAATCAACAAACTCGACCAACTCGGCATCATCGACACCGAGTACGCCGAGATAGAGGGTCGCGGTCGCTCCCGGTCGCTCTCCTTGGCCTACGAGGCCGACGCCGTGTTGGACCGCCTCTGAGTCGCCGCGTCGGTGCGGCTTCCGTCCGTCTCCACACCCCGAACCGACCCGAACGTACATTCGCGTTCCCCGCGAGACCCGTCCATGGCGAGCGAAGACACCGACCGAGTCGCAATCGTGACGGCGGCGGGACGCGGAATCGGGGCGGCGTGCGCGCGACGACTGGCCGCGGACGGCTACGTGCCGGTCCTCCTCTCGAAGTCGGGGGCGGCCGTCGACGTGGCCGAGGAACTCGGCGGGGTGGGCTTCGAGGGGTCCGTCACCGACCCCGAGGACCTCGCGGCACTCGTGACGGCGGCCACCGAGCGATACGGACGCGTCGACGCCGTGGTGAACAACACCGGCCACCCCGCGACGGGTGACCTCCTCGACGTCGACGACGAGGCGTGGCACGAGGGACTGGACCTCGTCCTGTTGAACGCCGTCCGAACGGCCCGCCTCGTCACGCCGGTGATGCGTGAGGGCGACGGCGGCGCGTTCGTGAACGTCTCGACGTTCTCGGCGTACGAACCGAGCGCCGAGTTCCCCGTCTCGTCGGTGCTCCGCGCCGGCCTCGGCGCGTTCACGAAACTGTACGCCGACCGCTACGCCGCGGACGGCATCCGGATGAACGCGGTCCTGCCGGGGTTCGTCGATAGCTACGACGTGGACGCGGAGACGCGGGACCGGATTCCGATGGGTCGCCCCGCGCGGACCGAGGAGATAGCAGACACCGTCGCGTACCTCCTCTCGCCCGCGGCGAGTTACGTCACCGGGCAGAACGTCCGCGTGGACGGGGGGCTGACCCGGAGCGTCTGAGTTCGAGACCGACTCGGCGGACGGGGTGACGCGGGCCGCCTACACGAACTCGATGGGTTGCGTGCCGTTGGTGACGTGCACCTCGAACGACATCGTCTCGACCGACTGCTCCGCGAGGTGCCAGTACGTGTCGGCCACGTCGTCGGGGTCCAGATACGCCGACTCGTCCTCGACGTCTCCCTCCGGCGGGCGGACGCTCCCGTCGATGACGACGTGCGCGACGTGGACGCCCTCGGGGCCGAGTTCGCGCGCCATCGACTGCGCCATCCCGCGCACGCCGAACTTCGCCGCCGAGAAGGCCAGAGACCCCTCGCGCCCGCGGACGGCGGAGGTGGCGCCGGTGAACAGGATGGTGCCGCCGTCGCCGTCGGTCATGTCGGCGGCGGCCTCCTGCGAGCAGACGAACCCGCCGCGGACGCCGACGGCCAACGCGTCGTCGAGTTCGGCCACGGAGAGGTCGCGCAGGCCCTTCCACGCCGCGCCACTCGCGTGGTTGACCAGCGTGTCGACGGGGCCGAGGGCGTCGCGAATCTCCGCGAACGCGTCGCGG
>NZ_WPCD01000257.1:0-4531 GCF_009741955.1 Halogeometricum sp. CBA1124
GCGGCGCCGGCCGGCCGCCCGGCCGGGCGGGTCGCGCGTCCGCGGTCTGTGTCGGAATGGGCGACGTCGCGTGCGGGGCACGCGCCGGCCCCCGACGGCTCGCTGCGGACCGTCGGGGGCCATCGTCGCCGCCCGACTGCGACGAGCGGATCTGCGTGGGCGGCCGTCGACCACCGAATCGCCGACTGTGGGGTGCCTTCGAGCGTGGTGGCCGTCCGGCCGTCCGGTGCGTCACCGCGTCTTTCGCTTGGAGTGGAGACCACTTCAACCGGGGCGACGCTGAACCCGAATTCAGCCGTTTCCACCGGTAAGCCGACATTAAATCGGAGTTAATTCGGCTGAAGGGTCACCCGGTCCCCGCGGCGAATCCGCCGAATCGCACGACTGGGCCGCGTCATACACGTGTCAGATTACTGAATTTATTTGGCGGCCGTCTCGCCGTTCTCGGGACGGACTCCGGCGGCGGTCGGTTCGGGGCGGGTCGACGACTCGCGCGCGAGAACGCGGAGTGCGCGACCGGTGCGGCCGAGGGGGGCGGCGGACGCGCGACTCGCGAGGGGAGAGACTCGGGAGAACGAGAGGACCGAAGAGCGGTGGGTCGCCGTCAGGCCTCGACGAGTTCCTCGGCGACCACGTCGGCCGCGAGGAGGTTCGGGTCCACGGCGAGGTCGGTCTGGCCGCGGGCGAACTCCGGGAGCGAGTCGTGCGAGTAGGTGACGATTCGGACGTCGGGGTTCTCCTCGCGAGCGACGGGGATGATGGAGGCGTCGTCCATGTCGGTGAGGACGAGCGTATCTACGGTGTCGATGCCCGCCTCGAGCAGGGCGTCGCGGTTGGCGACGCCGTCGAAGCGAATCAACTCGACGCCGAGGGCCGCGATGGCGTCGCCGAGTCCGTCTTCGTCGGGTCCGGTGATGAGCACGGTCATTCGTACTCGATGGTCGCGGGGGGCTTGTGCGTTACGTCGTAGACGACCCGCGCGACGTTGTCGTTCTGACCGGTGATGCGCGATTGGATGCGCTGGAGCGTCTCCCACGACAGTTCCTGCGCTCGGGCGGTCATGCCGTCGCGCGACTCGACGGAGCGAACGGCGACGATCCAGCCGTGGACGCGGTTGTCCCCCTTCACGCCCGTCCCCTTGCCGATGACGGCGGCGAACGCCTGCCAGGGGTCGTACTCCTCCAGTTCCTCTTCGACGACGTGGCACGCCTCGCGGGCCACCTCGACCTTCTCCTTCGTCACCTCGCCGATGACGCGGACGGCGAGTCCGGGGCCGGGGAACGGCATGCGCTCGGAGACGACTTCCTCCAGACCGAGGGCGCGGGCCACCTCCCGAACCTCGTCTTTGTAGAGGTCGCGGACGGGTTCGACGATGCCCTCGAAGTCCACCACGTCCGGCAGGCCGCCGACGTTGTGGTGGGACTTGATGTTGCCCTCGGACTCGATGCGGTCGGGGTAGATGGTCCCCTGCACGAGGTAGTCCGCGCCGACGTCCGTCGCCTCGCGTTCGAACTCGCGGATGAACTGCTCGCCGATGGCCTTCCGCTTCTCCTCGGGGTCGACGACGCCCTCGAGAGCGCCGAGGAACCGGTCTTCGGCGTCGACCACGCGGAGCGACTCCATGTAGTCGAACGTCTCGTGGATGCTCTCCGTCTCGCCCTTCCGCATCAGGCCGGTGTCGACGTAGACGGGGGTGAGTTGGTCGCCGATGGCTCGGTAGGCGAGTGCGGCCGCGACGGAGGAGTCGACGCCGCCGGAGAGGGCGATGACGGCGTTCGCGTCGCCGACCGTCTCCCGAATCTCCTCGGTCGCCTCGTCGACGAACGAGTCGGTGTCGACCATTACGCCTGCACCTCCGGGTCCGCGGCGAGTTCGCGCGCGTCGAGGTCACCGAGGACGGCCTGCAGGAATCCCACGAACGGCGGACTCGCCCGGTCGGGGCGCGACCGGAACTCGGGGTGGAACTGCGTCCCGAGGAAGTACGGGTGGTCGGTCCGTTCGAGAATCTCCATCCGGTTGTCCGCCCGCCCGGAGAACGTCAGCGCGCCGTCTTCGAGTTCGTCGATGTAGTCGGGGGCGACCTCGTAGCGGTGCCGGTGGCGTTCCGTGCAGGCGGTGGCGCCGTAGACGTGTTCGGCGAGGGACCCCTCGCCGATGGCCGTCTCGTGGGCACCGAGACGCATCGTCCCGCCCATGTCCTCCGTCTCGTACTGCTCGGGGAGCAGGTCGATGACGGGGTAGGTGGTGTCGGGGTCGATTTCCGCCGAGTGGGCGTCCTCGTGGCCGAGGACGTTGCGCGCGTGTTCGACGACGGCCATCTGGAAGCCGAGACAGAGACCGAGGAACGGCACGTCGTTCTCGCGGCAGTAGCGAATCGCCTCTATCTTGCCCGCGGTGCCGCGCGTGCCGAACCCGCCGGGGACGACGACGCCGTCGGCCTCCTTCAGGCGGTTCGTGTGCTTGTCCAGCATCTCGTCGGAGTCCACCCAGAGGACGTTCACCTCCGTCCGCGTCTCGATGCCGGCGTGTTTCAGCGCCTCGTTGACGGACATGTAGGCGTCTTCGAGGTCGTACTTGCCGACGAGGGCGACGTCGACCTCCTGCTCACGGTCGCGCGTGACGAGTTCGCGCCAGCGGTTGTCGCGTTCCGGCTTCGGCCGCGCCTCCACCGAGAGGTTCAGCCGTTCCATCACGAACTCGTCGAGGCCCTCCTCCTCGACCATCAGGGGGACGTGGTAGATGTCCTCGACGTCGGAGTTCGAGAACACCGCCTCCGTCGGTACGTCGCAGAACAGCGCTATCTTCTCCTTCGTCTCGGGGTCGAGTTTGTCCTCCGACGCCCGACGAGGACGTCGGGTTGCAGGCCGATGCTCCGCAGTTCCTTTACGGAGTGCTGCGTCGGCTTCGTCTTCTGCTCGCCGTTCTTCGAGTACGGAACGAGGGTGACGTGCGTGAAGAGGATGTCGTCGTCCTCCTCCTCGTGGGCGAACTGTCGGAGCGCTTCGAGGAACGGCATCCCCTCGATGTCGCCGACGGTGCCGCCGACTTCGACGATGCAGACGTCCGTCCCCGCGGCCGCCTCGCGGATGCGTCGCTTGATGTCGTCGGTGACGTGCGGGATTATCTGCACCGTCTTCCCGAGGTAGTCGCCGGCGCGTTCCTTCTGGATGACGTGCTGGTACGTCTTCCCCGTCGTCACGTTGTGGTCGGAGGTCATGTCCTCCCCGAGGAATCGCTCGTAGTTCCCCAGGTCGAGGTCGACCTCGCCGCCGTCCTTCAGGACGTACACCTCGCCGTGCTGGTACGGGTTCATCGTCCCGGCGTCGACGTTCAGATACGGGTCGATCTTGACCGCGGTGACGTCGAACCCGGCGTTCGAGAGCAGACGGCCCGTACTCGCGGCGGTGATGCCTTTGCCCAGTCCGGACATCACACCTCCTGTCACGAAAATGAACTTCCGACCCAGAGACGGGTCGTACCCGGTTTCGGGTTCCTTCGGCATACCGACTGTGTGCCAGCCCACGTCAAAACCGTTTCGGAGCGACCGATTCCGTGCCACACACCCCCACGTGTTTCCGGGTTGAAAGTACACGCGCGTCCGATTCTCGTCCCGACGGGGCGTCCGAAGGTACTACCCTCGGGGCGCCGTACCCCCGCCCACCTGTGTACGACTACCACCTCCACTCGAACTACTCCGACGGCGACTTCCTGCGGGCGATGGTCGCCGCGGCGGCGTCGGCGGGACTGTCGGGCGTCGGCGTGGCCGACCACTGCATGGTCGTCTCCACCGACTGGGCGCGCGAGTCCCGCCGCGAGTTGGGGTTCAATCTCGACACGACGTACGAACGCCGCCGGGAGGCCATCGAGTCGTTGCGCGAGGAGTTCGACCTCCGCGTCTTCGACGCCGCGGAGGTGGACTACGAACCCGGCCACGAGGCGGAGATACGCGCGTTCCTCGCCGACGCCGACTTCGACTACGCCGTCGGGAGCGTCCACGCACTCGACGGCGCGAACGTCCACGCCACCGGCCACTTCGAGGGGATGTCCGAGTCCCGGCGGCGCGAACTGGTCGAGCGGTACTTCGAGAAACTCGAATCGCTCGTGGCGTCGGAACTGTTCGAGATAGCCGCCCACGCCGACCTGATAGAGCGAAACCCCGCGCTCCGCGGGTTCGCCACCAGAGAGCAGTACGAGCGAGTCGCCGACGCCTTCGCGTCGTCGCGGACGGTGCCCGAGGTGAACGCCGGACGCGTCCGCAGCGAGTACGGACGGTTCCACCCGACGACCGAGTTCTTCGAGGTGCTCCGCGAACGCGGCGTCGAGTTCACCCTCGGGTCGGACGCGCACGCGCCCGACGAAGTCGGTCCGCTGGCCGACGAACTCCGCGCGTTCGTCGCCGACAGCGGCCTCGACCCGGTGACGCTCGCCGTCTGACTACTCTTCGGCCTCGCCCTCGACGGTCCCTGCCTCGGTCTCCCGCCGTCGAACCGCCGGTTTCGCGTCGTCCGAGAGCGCCCGCGTTGTAGGGGAC
>NZ_WPCD01000260.1:0-4432 GCF_009741955.1 Halogeometricum sp. CBA1124
TCGACGGCGGCCGACCGGCGGCGTCTGCTCGGCGGCGTGGCGACGACGTTCGGCGTGGGCGTCGTCGGCTACCTGCTCGGGTCGTCGTCGGACTCCGCCGACACCGCGGCGTCGGTGCGCACCGATTCCGCACCGGCGGACGCGGAGGCGGTCGAATCGGGTTCGTCGGCCGAACGGACCGCCGCCGACGAGGTATCCGAGGAACCGTCGGTGGTCGACCGCTACCTCGCCGAGGCCGAACGCCGGTCGCTCGACGTGGCGGGGTTGGAGGGACTCGTCAGTACCGACTTCTATCAGGTCGACATCAGCAACGTGGATCCGAACCTCCGGGCCGACCAGTGGTCGCTCTCGGTGACCGGGAGCGTCGAACGCCCCCTGTCGTACACCTACGACGAGTTGACCGCGATAGGTACCGAACACCGGTTCGTCACGCTCCGGTGCGTCAGCGACCCCGTCGACGGGAAATTGATGGACACCGACCTCTGGACGGGCGTCCCCATCTCGCGCATCTTAGAGGAGGTGAACCCGCAGGGAAGTCACGTCATGCTCCGCGCGGCGGACGGCTACTTCGAGGAGTTCCCCGTGGAAGCGCTGACGGAGGGGTTCCTCGCCTACGGGAAGGGCGGCGGACCGCTCCCCCGCGGGCACGGCCACCCCGTCAGAGCGCTCATCCCCGGTCACTGGGGGGAGATAAACGTCAAGTGGGTCACCGAGATGGAGATTCTGGACGGCCCCGAGAAGGGCTTCTGGGAGCGGCGAGGCTGGCACGGCACCGGCCCGGTTAACACCGTCGCCAAGCTCTCGGCCAGCGAGCGACTTGACGGCCGGCGACGGGTGGGCGGACACGCCTACGCCGGCACGCGCGGCATCGAACGCGTCGAAGTCTCCGTCGACGGCGGCGAGACGTGGGCCGACGCGACGCTGTCGGACCGCCTCCCCGCCGGCACCGACGAGTCTGGCGAGGCGGCCGAAGACGCGTGGCGGCAGTGGGCGTACACCTACGACGACCCCGGCCGCGAGCACACCGTCGTCGTCCGCGCCACCGACGGCACCGGCGCGGTCCAACCGCGCGAGGAGGAGGGCCCCTATCCCAGCGGTGCCACCGGGTGGGCGTCGAAGTCGTTCCCGAAGTAACGCGGGCGCGTCGCCGCCCCCGACTCGACGGCCGGGACGACGCAGTCCTGCGGTTTCACTTTCACTCCACTAGGATTGCCTACTTATCCGTTCTCGCGAATGTATCGGTATGAACGCGCTCGCCGTCGAGCGAACCGACGAACGGACAGGGCAGACACGCCGAATCGAGGTCACCGAGTTCCGAACCGCACGCGTCGTCGAGTACGCCCGGACGCGGTTCGCCGGCGACGCGGACGTCCACTTCGAACGGCGGGCGGGAACGACGACGCTCGTCGCCGACGAACGTCGATAAGAAGGGAGCCGAGGTCGGAGCGGTCACCGCTCCGACTGTTGCCGCTTCGACGGTCACCGCGCCGACGGCCGACGCCTCAGTCGTCCGCGTGCGGCGGCGACTCGGCCGTGTCGTCCGGTTCGCCGTCGGCGGCGACGAGGAGTCGGTCGAGGGCCTCGACCATCGCCTCGACGCTGCAGCGAGTGATGTCCGAGTCGCTGGTCGCCACGGTGACCGAGCGGTCGCCGTAGGACATCTCCACCTCGACGGTGACGACGGCGTCCGTGCCGCCGGTGATGGCGTCCACGTGGTAAGAGTCCAGTTGCGCGTCGGCGTCGGGGCCGAGCGCAGAACGAACCGCCTCGACGGCGGCGTCCACCGGACCGCTCCCGGTGCCCGACGCGACGCGTTCGTCGTCGTTCACGCGGAGGCGAACGGACGCTGTCGGCGTTCCGCCGCCCGACGCGGCCGTGAGGTCGAGGAGTTCGACCCGCCGGTCGCGGTCCCGCCCCTGCACGTCCTCGGCGATGGCGAGGAGGTCGGCGTCCGTGACGCGCTTGCCCCGGTCGCCGACGTTCTTCACGCGTTGGACGACGGCCGCGAGTTCGTCGTCGTCCACCTCCACGTCGTGTTCGTCGAGGGCCGCCGCGACGCCCGCGCGCCCGGCGTGTTTTCCGAGGACGAGGCGACGCTCCCGCCCCACCGTCTCCGGCGGGTAGGGTTCGTACATCGCGTCGTCCTTCAGCGTCCCGTCGGTGTGGATGCCGCTCTCGTGCGTGAAGGCGTTCTCGCCCACGACCGCCTTGTTCGGCGGGAGGGGGACGCCCGTCGCGTGGGACACCTTCTGCGCCAGCGCGTAGAGTTCGTCGAGTTTCGCCGTCTCGACGCCGTAGCAGTGCGAGAGCGCTATCGCCACCTCTTCGAGGGCGACGTTGCCGGCGCGTTCGCCGATGCCGTTGACCGTGCCGTGGACCATGTCGGCCCCGGCGGCGAGACTGGCGTAGACGTTCGTCATCGCCAGTCCGAGGTCGTCGTGCGTGTGCGTCGACACCGGACCGAGTTCGGCCAGCGCGGAGACGTACTCGTACGTCGTCTCGGGACTCGCGTGGCCGACGGTGTCGGCGTAACACGACCGGTCGGCGCCGGCGTCGAGCGCGGCCGACGCGATGTCGACGAGGAAGTCGAGGTCCGCGCGGGACCCGTCCTCGCCGATGACCTCGACCCACAGGTCGTGGTCCTTCGCGTAGGCGACGAGGTCACCGGTCGTCTCGACCACCTCGTCGCGCGTCGTGCCGACCTTGCCCTCGACGTGCTTGTCGCTGGCGGGGACGACGATGGTGACGCCGTCCACGTCGCAGTCGAGTGCGAGGTCCACGTCGCGCTTGACGCCGCGGGCGAAACTGGTTATCGTCGCGTCCAGACCGAGGTCGGTGACGCGACGGATGGTCTCGCGTTCGCCCTGCCCGGTGCAGGCGCTCCCGGCCTCGATGTACGGGACGTTCGCCCGGTCGAGGGCGCGCGCGATGTCCGCCTTCTCCTCCGGCGAGAGCGAGATACCCGGCGCTTGCTCGCCGTCGCGGAGCGTCGTATCTAACAGCTGTACGGTGTCGTCAGAATCCAGAACGGATGCGAGGGGTGTGTTGGGGTTACCCCCGAATAAATCGACCACGAGTCATGTGCTCACACGCACCCTTACCGCGGACGGACTTAAAATGGACCTTCATGACAGATTTCGCCGTCGGACCGGAACCGCCCCGTCACTCGACGACGCGGACGGTGTCGCCGCGTTCGACGCCGTCGGCCGCGCCGGCGGGCAGTTCGACGATGCGGTCCGCGAGCCCGAACCCGATTCCCGTCCACCCCGAGAGACGCTTCGTCTTCGTCACTTCCTCGCCGACCAACCAGAGGGCGTCGATGTCGAACGGGACGAACAGCATGTGGAGGCTCCGCCTGTCCACGTCGTCGAACTCGAAGACGAGGGCGTAGTCGTCCGGAATCCGGCGGCGGAACATCAGTCCGCGCGACTTCGACAGGAACGAGTCTGCGACTTCCACGTCGCTGGCGATGGTTCGGGGCTTGCCGTCCCGACGGTGTTCGACGTGCACGACGGGCCGTCACCCGGTGACCACATAAAGTCAACGCGCCCGGTGACGGTCGCCGCCGGTCCGCGGATTGAAGGCCGACGACGCGAAAGGCGAGTCATGGAGGAGACGCCCACGGGAACCCCCGTCGGCGTGGACGACCCGTACGACCACGCTGGCGTCTGCGACCACCTCACGGGCGACGGCCGGTGTCGCTTCGCCCTCGACCGGGCCGGCGACGACCCCTCGTTCGCGGCCGACCGCCGCGCCGCCGACTACGACTGCGTCGCCGCCGACGAGGACTGCGAGTTCCGCGACTGCCCGCACTACCGTTCGACGACCGACGGCCGCGAGTGCGTCCGGTGCGGACTGGAGGAAGTCCGCATGGCCCACGAGGGGGGTGCGCGGCCCCTCCTCGAAGAACACCACCTGTCGTACGGGGGCGGGAGCGACCGGACCGAGGGGTCGGAGCCGAGCCACGAGATAACCGTCGCGCTCTGCCGGTGGTGTCACACGAAGGTCCACAAGTCGTTCGCGCGCGTCGACGACGACGCCTCGCCGGACCCCGAGGCGTTCGCCGCGCGCGAGGAGCGACGCTCCCGCGAACAGGCGGAGTTCGGCTTCAGTTCGGCCGCCGAGCGATTCGACGACGGCTGAGGCCGGAGACGGCGTTTCTCACGTTTCGAGCGTCGCCAGCAGTCCGGCCGCGGCGGCGTCGACCACGACCACGACCCAGTAGCTACACACTCGGTAGAGGAGGGCGACGGCCGCCGCGGCGCTGACCGGGACGCCAGCGGTGGCGGCCAGTCCGGCGGTGACGGCGACTTCGATGCCGCCCGACCCGCCGGGGAGGGGCGACCAGCCGACGAGTCCCGACGCGGGCGCGACGAACAGCGCGGCCCCGAAGGGGACGGCGACGTCGAGGGCGGCGGCGGCGACGGCCAGC
>NZ_WPCD01000315.1:0-2403 GCF_009741955.1 Halogeometricum sp. CBA1124
CGGCGAACGGATGGACGCCCTCGTCACCGTCGCGGGGTGCGACAAGAACCTCCCCGGGATGATGATGGCGTCCATCCGGACGGACCTCCCCTCGGTGTTCCTCTACGGCGGGTCCATCATGCCCGGCGAACACGAGGGCGCGACATCACCGTTCAGAACGTCTTCGAGGGCGTCGGCACCTACGCCGAGGGCGAGATGAGCGCCGAGGAACTCGACGACATGGAGCGTCACGCCTGCCCCGGTGCCGGTTCCTGCGGCGGGATGTTCACCGCCAACACGATGGCCTCCATCTCCGAAGCGCTCGGGATGGCCCCGCTCGGGTCCGCGTCGGCCCCCGCGGAGTCCGCCGAACGCTACGACGTCGCCCGCCGCGCGGGCGAGGCCGTCCTCGAAGCCGTCGAGAACGACCTGCGCCCCTCGGACATCCTGACGAAGGAGTCGTTCGAGAACGCCATCGCCCTGCAGGTGGCCATCGGCGGGTCGACCAACGCCGTCCTGCACCTCCTGGCACTCGCCGCCGAGGCCGAAATCGACCTCTCCATCGAGGAGTTCGACGAGATATCCCGCCGGACGCCGAAGATAGCGAACCTCCAACCCGGCGGCACGAAGGTGATGAACGACCTGCACGAACAGGGCGGCGTCCCCGTCGTCGTCCGCCGCCTCCTCGACGCGGGCCTGTTCCACGGCGACGCGATGACCGTCACCGGCCGCACCGTCGCCGAGGAACTCGACCACCTCGACCTGCCGGCCGACGAGGACGTGTCGGGCGACTTCATCTACACCGTCGACGACCCGTATCAGGAGGAGGGCGCCATCAAGATTCTCACCGGCAACCTCGCGCCCGACGGCGCCGTCCTGAAGGTCACCGGCGACGACACGTTCCACCACGAGGGCCCCGCGCGCGTCTTCGAGAGCGAGGAGGAGGCGATGCGCTACGTGCAGGAGGGCCACATCGAGTCGGGCGACGTCATCTGCATCCGCAACGAGGGGCCGACGGGCGGCCCCGGCATGCGCGAGATGCTCGGCGTCACCGCCGCCGTCGTCGGGCAGGGCCACGAGGACGACGTGGCACTCCTCACCGACGGCCGGTTCTCCGGCGCCACGCGCGGTCCGATGGTCGGGCACGTCGCCCCCGAAGCGGCCGACGGCGGCCCCATCGCCCTCCTCGAAGACGGCGACGAGGTGACCGTCGACATCCCGAACCGCGACCTGTCGGTCGACCTCTCGGACGAGGAACTGGCGTCGCGAAAGGACGACTGGGAACCGTCCGAACCCAACTACACGACGGGCGTGCTGGCGAAGTACGCCGACGACTTCGGCTCCGCGGCGAACGGTGCGGTGACGAACCCCGGCGCGAAGCGGTAACCGCGCGACTTCGGACAGTCACCGTACTCTGACCGATACTCGTCCTGCGTCTCCCGCGCCGAACCTCAGTCCGCTTCGCCGTCGGAGCGCGTGAGTTCACGCCCGGAGACCGTCTCGGGGATCAGCCGGTAGAACGCCATCGAGAGGTCCTCCGCCTCGGTGTCCGGATAGACGTTCAGCGCCGGAATCTCCGCGTTGTCCGCCATGGCCGCCGACGCGGCCGCCCGGTCGGCGTCGGGGACTCGTTCGAGGCGACCGCGGACGAGGACGCTCTCGGCGGGGTCGTCGGTGTACACGGTGAAGGTTGCCACCTCCGTCGCCCGAACGAACGCCATCTTTCGACTCGTCTCGTGGTACACGAGTTGGAAGTAGAGGGCGTCTCCGTCGTAGCCGAACGACTCGGGGACCGCGTACGTCTCCGCCCCGTCGGCCAACGATAGCACGCCCGACCCGGCTTCGGTGAGGAGAGCATCGACCGCAGACGGCGTCATCTCGACAACCATTACCGGTCGTTCGCCGGGAACCGGTTTGTCTGTGTTGGATTCGACGCTCGATTCGCGGGCCGGGCTATGTCAGCGAGCGTGAGTCTCCGTGCGCTAGTGAACCTGTAGCCACACCGGCCGCGTTTCACCACCTACTTTATACAGTATCCCTGAATATTCAACCGCCCTACATCGGACCTTTTCTGTTCGGCGTAGGGCGCATCCCACCCGTCGGGGGATTCCCCTCTCCCCCAACCCCTTCCTGACGGCTCGCAGTCCCATTCCCCCTCCCGTTTTTACTGCACGACCGATGCGTCCTCGTCTCGGGCCCAGAGGCAGAACGCCGGAGTCGATACGGGGGCGTCCACGGGACCAATCCGCTTCCGAGGCTCTGGTTCCCAGTTTCCGCCGGAAACGTGAGACGCCGAGCGTCGAACTCGATTCGTCTAGTTCTCACCGGTGTACAGTCGGCGGACGGCGCAGACGACTCGCTTCGCCCGTTCGTGGCTCTCGAGCGGTCGTCCCGCGAGACTCGCTTCGCTCGCCTCGCTGCCTC
>NZ_WPCD01000376.1:0-1197 GCF_009741955.1 Halogeometricum sp. CBA1124
CCGTCGTCGCCGCTCTCCTCGTCCGGTCGCTTCCGCACCGCGAGTGGCCACGATACCTATACCGTCTCTCTCGAAAGCAATACGGAACTGATGGTTGCCGACGACGAGACGGGGTCCGACTCGGACGACGACGACGCGTCTGCCGACGAGGGTGACCGACCCGACAGCGACGAGGGTGACCGGCCTGACAACGCGGAGGATGACCAGTCCGAGGCCGACGGGGAGAACCGTCGCGACGGTGAGCCGAGCGACACGATGCGCGAACGCGCCGGGGAGAACCGGGTCAAACTGTGGTTCCTCCTCGACGCGAACCGCTGGTTCGTCGCGTTCATCCCGATCGTCGTCTCCCTCGTGGCGATGCTGACGTTCGGCATCCTCGACCCGGCGCCGTTGGTCGCCGCCATCGTGTCCGGCGACCCCATCGAGACGCTGTTCCAGGCGTTCGTGACCGCGACCATCACCGGGGTGACGCTCGTCGTCTCCATCAACTCGCTCGTCCTCTCGCAGGAACTCGGGCCGCTGGGCGACCAGCGCGACCGGATGGAGGGTGCGATGTCGTTCCGCGCCGACGTCGAGGAGGACCTGGACGTTCCCGCGGCGCCGCCGGAACCGTCGGCGTTCCTGCGCGCACTCATCGACGCCGTCCAGAACCGCGCGAACGACCTGCAGGAGGCGGCGAAGGGGCAGGCGGAGACCGAAGACCGCGTCTCGGCGTACGTCGAGGGGCTCATCTCGCACGCCGGCGAGGTGTCGGACGAACTCGAAGACGAGCAGTTCGGGACGTTCGACGTGCTGTTCGCCGCACTCGACTTCAACTACTCGTGGAAGATCTACGAGGCGCGACGGCTCCGCAACGAGTTCCGTGATAGCCTCAACGACGAGGCGCGCGACGCCCTCGACAACGTGGTGAACACGCTCACCTACTTCGGCCCCGCCAGAGAGCACTTCAAGACGCTCTACTTCCAGTGGGAACTCATCAACCTCTCGCGGGCGATGCTGTACGCGGCCGTCCCGACGCTCGTCATCTCCTCGTCGGCCATCCTCTTCTTGGACAACCCCGGCAGCATCACGGGGTCGACCGCCGGCGTCCACAACCTCGTCATCGTCGTCAGTCTCGCGGCGTCGCTGTCGCTGCTCCCGTTCGGCATCCTCCTGTCGTACATGCTCCGCATCGCCACCGTCGCCAAGCGGACGCTC
>NZ_WPCD01000052.1:0-18036 GCF_009741955.1 Halogeometricum sp. CBA1124
GCGCCCGACGTCCGTCGGGAGCGTCGTCGCGGGGAGGTAGAACTTGTCGACTTCCGGTTCCGATTCCACGTTCGTTGCGTGTCCGTCTTTCATCTCGTTTGTCCGTACCATCTGTACTTCCTTAGGTTCTCGCGCGTACTACTACTGGTATTTTTATACGAAGTTCCTCACCATTGTTAACTATCTATCGAAGTAGCTCGAATTCGTTGGGCCAAACGCCGGGAAGGGTGAGTCGTGTCGCACGTCGGACGAACAGTCGGGTCCGTTTTCGCAGCCGGTGACACGATGCAGAAACAGTTACAGGAACTGATATCCGATAGTCGTGCGACGGCACGAACGACGCGGCCCGCCGACGCAGGAGCTACCACCACCATGTCGATTACAGCGAAGGTACACATCGAACACGACAGACTCGCCCTCGCCCCGACGTTGCGCACACTCGACGGGGTACAGATACGCGTCATCATGCAGACGAACACCGACCCCGGCGCGACGGTGTTCCCGTTCTTCATCGAGTACGACGACCCCGAGGAACTCCACCGGATGCTCGACGAGGACCCGACCGTCGAGAGCTACGAACTCGTCGACAGGACCGACGGAGCGGGCATCTACTACCTCGAACACACGCCCGAGACGAAACTCATCAGCAGCGTGGTGACGGAGGTGAACGGCTTCCTCGTCCACACGGAGACGAAGGGGAACGGGTGGCTAGTTCGGCTGTTGCTCCCCGACAAGGCGGCGCTGAACACCATCTGGGAGTACGCCAACGAGAACGGTATCAGTCTCGATATCATCGAAATCTACAGCAACGACGACGCCGGGACGGAGACGTCCTACGGCCTGACGGACGAACAGGAGGCCGCGCTGACGACGGCGTACGAACGGGGCTACTTCGGCGAACCGCGCGACATCTCGCTCAGCGAAGTGGCCCGGGAGATGGGGCTCTCCTCGACGGCGATGAGCGGCCGACTTCGACGCGGGATGCGAAACCTGGTCGCGGCGACCATCGTCGAACGCGAGACTGAAGACGAAGAGTGAGCGTCGGGTCCGAGAAACCGAGAGCGGCGTCGAGGGTCGCCGTCACTTCGACTCTTTCGTCCGGTACACCGGTCTGAGCGCGGTGCTGTCCTTGTCGTATCCGAGCCAGACGCTGAGAGCGACGGCGACGAGAACGAGGTACAGGGGAAAGACGATCACGAGCACGTACCCGAGGACGAACGGCGTCAACAACTCGTACCAGTAGAGCAACCCGAGAACGGCGAGTCCGACGGCAGAACCGGCGGCGATACCGAGCCGAAAGGCGTAGGCGGCGGCCGGCCCCGGCGAAGTCCGAAGCGCGCGCATGATGAATTCTTTAACCCGCAGCCGGATAAGTGACCCGCGAGGCCAGTCCTCGTGTGTCACGTGCCGCGCGCACACGTTTCACGGTCACCTGCGTCCGGCGGCGAACCTCTCTTCGCGGTACACGGGCGCCGAAGAGACGGTCACGGTCCGTCCTCGCCTCTTCGAACGACGATTCGTCGGCGGTCGGTCGTCGGACGACGACTGCGGACTCGGCATAAATGGGTGTGGTAATAACCCTCATCTTTTATCCGAGTTTGCCATCATCTTTCGTAATATGAGTGGGAACCAAGAACATCCGAATCATCCCAGTATCGACCAGTCAGACAGAGTCCTCCCGCGGAACCTGCGACAGACGGGAGACCCGGGCATCGAGATGCTGGTCTCGACCCGCGTCAGGAAGTCACCGTTCTTCGACAAGTCGTTCAACGAGGAGAGCGCGTGGCGGTGTACGGTCTACAACCGCGTCTATCATCCGCGCGGACTCGTCGAACCGGAGGACGGCGGAGCGATGGCCGAGTACGAAGCGCTGACGGAGAAAGTGACGCTCTGGGACGTGGCCGTCGAACGGCAGATTCGCGTGAAAGGGCCCGACGCCGAAGCGCTCACCGACTACGTCATCACCCGTGACGCCACCGAGATAGACACGATGAAGGGCAAGTACGTCATCCTCTGCAACGAGGACGGCGGCATCCTGAACGACCCAGTGCTCCTCCGCGTCGACGACGACGAGTTCTGGTTCTCCATCTCCGACTCCACGCTGATGCAGTGGCTTCAGGGTGTCAACGTCGGCAAGGACTTCGACGTCGAAATCGACGAGATAGACGTGGCGCCGATGCAGATTCAGGGCCCCCTCTCCGAGGACGTGATGGTCGAAGTCGTCGGCGAGGAGGTCAGCGACATCCCGTACTACGGCCTGATGGAGGCCGAAATCAACGGCGCCGACGTATTGGTGAGTCAGACCGGCTTCTCCGGCGAGAAAGGGTTCGAGATCTACGTGAAGGACGCGACGAAGCACGCCGAACGCGTCTGGGACCCCGTGATGGAGACGGTGAAGGACCACGGCGGGATGCAGATCGCGCCCGGTCACCACCGTCGCATCGCGGCCGGCATCCTCTCGTGGGGGCAGGACATGGACCACGAGACGTCGCCGTTCCAGGTCAACCTGGGCTACCAGGTCCCCGACGACAAGGAGGGCGACTACATCGGGAAGGAAGCGCTGGAGGAGCAGAAAGAACAGATCGAGAGCGGCGAGTACCCGTTCAACCTCAAACTCGTCGGTCTGAAGATGGCCGGGGAACCCATCCGTGACTACGCGCCGGACTTCTGGATCGTCTCCGACCCCGACACCGGCGACGAGTGCGGCTACATGACCTCGCCGTGGTGGAACCCCGATCTGGAGACGAACATCGGACTCGGCTTCGTTCCGGCCGATAAACTGCAGGCGGAGACCGACGCCCTCCTCAACGACGAGATTTACGAGGAGGACCTCGACATCGAGTTCGAGGTGCACCTCCCCGAGGAGTACGCCGAGGAGGGCGACGAACCCGTCTTCGCGACGGTGGCCGAGGTGCCGTTCAAAGAGTCCGTCAACCCGAGCGCCCGCGAACGGGCGAAACTGGGCGCGCGTCAGGAAGCCAACCAGGACGACTGACGACGCCGCCGTCCGTCCCGTCTCTCTTCTTTCGACCGCGCTCGGAGTAGGCCGCCTCACCCGAAGCGACGGGTACGTTACGCCGCCCCGAAGTGGTCAGTCTCGACGCCGCGGACGCCGACGCGGCGGACTACCGTGGAGCGACTCAGCGGCGCCGGTCGAAAATAGCTTCTCTCGGGTGCGTGGGTGTCTCTCAGTCGTCGAGCCGTCCGTACCGCCACGACTCGGTGTCCGACGTCTGGTTGAACGTGTAGATGTGGAGGCCGCGAATCCGGTAGGTGTCGTCGCCGACGTACGGTGCGAGGCCGTCCACCAGGTCGTCGGGCTTGTACGTCCCGCGCGACCCGACGAGTTGGCGGACGAAGCCGAGGATGCCCGTCGTCTTCTTGAGGAACTTGATGGAGTCGCCGACGCCCACCTTCTGTGAGATCTTCAGTAGCTTCTGGTACTTCATCACGCCGGGGATGCCGACTTCGACGGGCAGTTCGACGCCGCGCGCACGCACGTCCTCTATCCACTCGACCACCGTCTCCGGGTCGTAACAGAGTTGCGTGACGATGTACGTCGCGTACGGCTCCTTTCGCTCCATCGACTCCCACAGCGTCTCGTCGTCGAGGAAGTCGTGTCCCTCGGGGTAGCCGGTGATGCCCACGTCCTCGAACGACCGGCCCATCTCGTCGAGCGCCGACAGCAGGTCGTACGCGGACTCGAACTCGCCGGCGGGTTCCTCGCGGTCACCGCCCGGGACGAAGATGTCCGTGACGCCGGCGTCGTGAAGCCTGTCGACGATGTCGGCGAGGTGGTCGCGGTCCTCGACGTACCGCGCGGCGATGTGGGGGACCACCTCGTAGCCGCGCGCCCTCGCCTCTTCGGTTCGTTCGACGGTTCGCTCGATGCCGAGTTGTGGCGACGTCGTGATGGCGATGGTCGCGCCGTCGGGGAGTTGCGTTATCTCGTCGTCGAAACTCTCGAACGGCATCAACTCGAACCGCGCGTCCGTGAGGAGGGTCTCGACTCCCTCCGGGTGCGAGACGGTACGCGTGCTGAGAGACATGACTTGGTAACGGATTTTTGTGAACCTACTTTGCTCTACGGGTGGCAGTCCACACCCCTTTAAGTGTCGGCGAGGCGAGTCACGCGCCGGTCAACTGACACTGCCGTATCCGCGCCGTGACCTCCTCGTGGGACACCTGTCGCTTCGGCCCCTCGGAGACCCGATGGAGCACCAAATCGAGAAGGTCGAGTTGGTCCAGCAGTTCCTGCGTCGGTTTTCGGTCGAGTTCGAGACGACGCTGGACCTCGAACAGCGTCGCGGACTCGACGACGGCGTCGACCACGTCGGTCACTTCGAGACCGTCGGGGAGGGCGACGCCGTCGACGACCACCTGCTCCTCGACGGCGGCCTCGACCGCTTCCATCGTCGGCGTCGCGCCGCGGACCCGGGGTCGCCGCCGTCGGCCGCGGTCCCCTCAGCGTCGAGCGACTCGGTAGACGTCGACGCCGGACTCGTGTCGTACGAGGTGGGGTCGTGGACGCCGGCTTCTATCGTGTAGCGCCGAACCGTCTCGGAGGCGACGTCCATCGGTATCTCCTCGCTCATCTCGACGAACGTGTCGCACGTCTCGTACAGTCGCCGCAGGTACGGCGTGTCCTCGTACGGCGGGACGGAGTCGTCGCGGACGTCGTCGAGGGTGCCGCCGTCGGCTCCTCTCTCGGTCGCCTCGCGAGTTTCGCTCCGGGACGGGTCCGGACCACCGTCCGGTTCGGGCGACGCTGCTGGGTCCGCCGACGGGTCGACCGCCGTCTGTTCGGTCGCCGGCGGTTCGGTCGCAGACGGGTCCTCGTGGGACTGCTCCTCGCGGTCCCGGTCGGCGTCCGAACGGTCGCCGTACGACCGTTCGTTCGCCCCGCTGACGGTCTCGCTCCCGTCGCGGCCGTCCGGACCAGTCGCGCGGTTCGCCGGGTCGATGTGGAGGCCGACGGCCACGAGGAGTTCGCCCTCGTCGCCGACCCGTGCGCCTCGAACCGTCGCCGAGACGCCGGGCTCCGCCGGTTCGGTCAGTTGGTCGACGACGCCGGCGGCGAACTCGACGCAGAGGCCGCCGCCCTCCGTCACCGTCGCCGCCGACGGCGTGAGGTCGGACTCCGAGCCGCCGGCGTTCGCCTCACAGAGCGACACCGGCACCTCCATCTCCGCGCTCAGCGTCCCCGCACGTCCGTCGTCCGTGGAAACCTCGACGCTTCGAAGCTCCCGCCCGTTCGCCTCGCACCGTTCGACTAGTTCTGACAGTACGTCGAAAGCTGATCGTAGCGCCATGCCATTGACAGTCTATGGCACGTACACCTGCATAACAATATATGAGTAATACTCAACCCATTCAAACCACAACAGTCAGACTCCCGTTCCAGTCGGCGCCCAGAACAGTCCCGATCTCGAACGATCCGAGGCGAGCGACTCCGGTTCCCGAGCGCTCACGGCGGCGTCTCCCGCGGGGGCGACGAACCACATCGTCTCGTGATTCGGACGGGTTGTGCGACGGCGTTCGCGGCGGCGATAGTTATAATGGCTCGCTGTCGTGACCGTTCACACAGATTCATGGATACGACCGATAGCGTGCCGACTAGTGCCGATACCGTCATCGTGGGTGCCGGTATCGTCGGCTGCAACCTGGCGTACCAACTGACAGCGCTCGGCCGGGACGACGTCGTCGTCGTCGACCAGGGCCCGATGCCGACGACGGGCGGGTCGTCGACGCACGCGCCCGGTATCATGTTCCAGACGGCCGAGGAGAAGATTCTGACCAAGTTCGCGAACTACAGCCGCGAACTGTACTCGGAACTGGAAGGCGCCGACGGCCAGCAGGCGTACAACGAAGTCGGCGGCATCGAGGTGGCCCGGACCGAAGAGCGGATGGACTTCCTCCAGCGACGCGTCGAGAACGGGTCGGCGTGGGGTATCGAGGACCCACAGATTCTCTCGCCGGCGGAGGTGAAAGAGAAGCTTCCGCTCGTCGACGAGGACGTCATCCGCGGCGGCTACTACTCGCCGACCGACGGACAGGTGTCCGGCGTCGTCGCCTGCGACGCCCTCGCGCGGGAGGCGATGGACCGCGGGGCGACGTTCGTCCCGCACACCCGGACCGAGGACGTCGAGTTCGACGACGGCGCGGTGCAGTCCGTCGTCACCGAGAACGGCACCATCGACTGCGACGAAGTCGTCGTCGCGACGAACATCTGGGCGCGGCAGTTGGGCGAGGAGATAGACGTTCACCTGCCCATCACGCCCGTCGAACACCAGTACGCGATGACGGAGTCGCTCGACGAGTTGGCCGACAACGCCGTCGACATCTCCGACCACCCGCTGTTCGAGAACTACCGGAACGTCTCCGGTGACAAGGCCAAACGCCTCCTCGTCGGCCCGGACCGACCCATCCTGCGCGACCAGGACCACGCGATGTACTACCGGACGCACGGCGACGCCTACGGCATCGGCTCGTACAACCACGAGCCGTTGGTCCCGGACCCGCAGGAACTCGGCGGCAACGACCCGGACGGGGAACAGGGGTCTGTCCACGAGTTCACCGACTACCACATGGAGAACGCGACGCACCCGGACCGGCCGGACAAGGCGCCGCGCCGGGCCAGCGACGAACTCGTGCCGGCGACGGAGGGCAAGGAACTGGAGTACAAGTACAACGGGATGTTCTCGGAGACGCCGAACGGCCTGCCCGCGATGGGCCCCGTCGAGGGCTACGACGGCCTGTGGACGGCGGCCGGTATCTGGGTCACGCACGCCGGCGGCGCCGGGAAGGCGCTGGCCGAGTGGATGGAGAACGGCGTCCCGCGACTGGACGACGGCCCCATCGACCTGGCACACGCCGACGTGAACCGCTTCGACGCCCACGAGGGAAGCTGGGACTTCGCCCGCGACATCGGCGGCGAGGAGTACCGCATCGTCTACAACATCATGCACCCAAGTGGGTGTGGACGGAGCACCAGCGTGACATCCGGCGAACGCCGATGTACCACACCCACGAGGAGTACGGCGCCGAACTCTGGGCCGAGGCCGGATGGGAGGAGCCGCAGTGGTTCGAGTCCAACGCGGACCTCCTCGCGAAGTACGGTGACCGTATCCCCGAACGGGACGGGTGGGAGGCGAAGTACTGGTCGCCCATCGAGGGCGCGGAGACGCTGAACGTCCGCGAGAACGTCGGCCTGCACGACATGACCTCGTTCAACAAGATGGAGGTCATCGGCGACGAGGCGGGCGAGTTCGTCCAGTACCTCTGCACGAACGACATGGACATCGACGTCGGCGACGTGAAGTACACGCTGATGTGCAACGAGGGCGGCGGCGTCCGCGCGGACATCACCGTCACGCGCACCGACGAGGACCGCTACCTGCTGTTGACGACGGGGCGCGAAGTCGGCAACAACCACGTCGCGTGGGTGCGCGAGCAGTCCCCCGACGACGTCGTCGTCAACGACGTCACGTCGAGTCTCGCCGCGATGGTGTGCACCGGGCCGAACGCCCGGAAGGTGCTGTCGAAGGTGACCGACGTGGACCTCTCGGACGACGCCTTCCCGTTCTTCACCAGCCAGCAGTTCTACGTCAAGAACGTCCCCGTCACCGCGCTCCGCGTCTCCTACGCGGGCGAACTCGGCTGGGAGTTCTACACGCCCTCTGAGTACGGCGAACGCCTCTGGGAGCACATCATGGAGGCGGGCGAGGAGTACGACATCCGGCCGTACGGCAACGGCGCGCTGAACGCGCTTCGCATCGAGAAGGGGTTCCGCCTCTGGGGGGAGGACCTCCACACCGAACACAACCCGTACGAGGCGGGACTCGGGTGGGCGGTCGACCTCGACACCGACTTCGTCGGGAAGGACGCCGTCGCGGCGGCCGCGGCCGGCGACAACATCGACCACGAAGTCGCCTGCCTGACCCTCGACGACGAGGAGGCGGTGGTGTTGGCCGACCGCCCGGTCCTCGACGGCGACGAGACCCTCGGCTACGTCCACAGCGCCGAGTACGGCTACACCGTCGGCGCCTGCGTGGTCTACACCTACCTGCCGCCCGAGTACGCCGAACCCGGCACCGAGGTGGAGATACTGTACGAGGGCGACCGGTACGCGGCGACCGTCCGCGAGGAACCGCTGGTCTCCTGAATCGGCCGACGCAGTCGGCGACCCAGACCAGTCGGCTTCTCGACGTATTGTGGTTCGGCCCGCACGCCGAAGGCGGGGCGCGGAGCGCCGTTTTCAGAAACCGGCTGTTCGGTCGTTTGAACGGGTGATGCACCGGATACCGGCCGAATCGAGTTCTCCCCACCGGTGTATTTAAGACCGTGACAGATGCAGTCCGGCACGAGTCAGATGAGCACATCGGACCTCCCAGCAGAGACGGGTACCGTCGTCGTCGGCGCGGGCGCCGTCGGGTGTAGCGTCGCCTACCACCTGACGGAACTCGGCGCCGAGGACGTGACCGTCGTCGACCAGGGTCCCCTGCCGGTGACGGGCGGGTCGTCCGTCCACGCGCCGGGGATCATGTTCCAGACGTCGCCGTCGAAGATACAGACGAAGGCGGCGTACTACACCAGCAGATTCCTCTCGGACATCGACGCCTACGACGAGGTCGGGGGCATCGAAATCGCCCGGAGCGAAGCGCGGATGGACTTCCTCAGACGGCGCGTCGAGTGGGCCACGTCGTACGGACTCCCGGACCCGCAGTTGCTGTCGCCGGCCGAGGTGACCGAACGCCTGCCGTTCGTCGAGGAATCGGAGATTCTCGGCGGCTACTACTCGCCGACGGACGGCCGCGTCGACGGCATCGCGGCCCTGCAGTGGTACATCGAACACGCCGACGCGGGGTTCTACGGGAACACCGAGGTGACCGACCTGGAAGTCGAGGGAGGCGAGATAACCGCCGTGGTCACCGACCGCGGGCGAATCGAGTGCGACCGGTGCGTCGTCGCGACGAACAACTGGGGCTACCAGACGGGACAGATGGCGGGCGTCGACCTGCCCATCACGCCCGTCGAACACCAGTACGTCGTCACGGAACCGATGGCGGAACTGGGCACCGACTCGTCGGGCGACGACCACACCGCCGGACTGGACGTACCCGGCAACCGGGACATCCAGGAGGCGATGAGCGAGCGACCGCAGTACCCCGTCGGCCGCGACCAGGACCACTCGCTATACTTCCGGACGCACGGCGACGCTCTCGGGATGGGGTCGTACAACCACGAACCGCTCCCGATAGACCCCGACGACATGGGGAAGAACTCCGAGGACAGACAGGCCTCCGTCCGCGGGTTCACCGACGAACACTGGGAGCGTCCGACCCACCCCAACCGCGACAAGTCGGCCAAGCAGGCGTTCGACGAACTCATCCCCGCGTCGGCTGACAAAGCCTACGACGTCACGGAGAACGGCATCTTCGTCTTCACGCCGGACGGGATGCCCGCCGTCGGCGAGACGGCGCAGGTGGACGGCCTGTGGACCGCCCTCGCCATCTGGTGGACGCACTCGGCCGGGTACGGCCGCATCGTCGCCGAGTGGATGGAGAACGGCGTTCCGAGACTCCCTTCGGGACCGGTCGACACCGGCGGCATCCACGTCCGCCGGTTCGAACCGCACGCCGGCGAGAAGGACTACTTCGTCGACCGGGGCGCGAAGCGCTACGAGCAGGTCTACTCCATCGTCGAACCGCGGTGGCAACCCGACGACCACCGCGCCCTGCGGACGAGTCCGTTCTACCACCAACAGCAGGAACTCGGGGCGAACTTCGTGCAGAGCGGTGGCTGGGAGTCCGCGCAGTGGTACGAGTCGAACGCGGACCTGGTCGACCGCTACGAGGACGAGATTCCCGAACAGGAGGGCTGGCAGTCCGTCAACCGCTCTCCCATCGAGGGCGCCGAACACCTCCACACCCGCGAGAACGTGTCGATGTTCGACATGACCTCGTTCAGTTCGATAGCCGTCGAAGGGCCCGGCAGCGAGGCGTTCCTCCAGCGGGTGTGTAGCAACGACGTGGCGATAGACGAGGGGCAGGTCCGCTACTCGCTGCTGTTGAACGAGGGCGGCGGCATCCTCGCGGACGTCACCGTCGTCCGCCTCGGCGACGAGGAGTTCATGGTGACGACCGGCGGCGGGAACTCGCCCGGCATCCACGGCACCTGGCTGAAAGAGCGCGCCCCCGACGGCGTCTCCGTGAAGATAGAGGAGGGCGGCAAGACCACTATCGGTCTGTGGGGTCCGGACTCGCGACTGCTCTTGCAGCGATGCACCGACGCGACGTGTCGAGCGACGGCTTCGGCTACTTCCGGGCGAAGGAGATGTACGTCGGCGAGGTGCCGGTCGTCGCCCTCCGCGTCTCCTACGTCGGCGAACTCGGCTGGGAACTGTGGGCGCCCGCGGAGTACGGCAACCGCCTCTGGGAGACGCTCTGGGAGGCCGGGCAGGACCTCGACGTGCGCCCGATGGGCGGCGGGGCGCTGGAGTCGATGCGACTGGAGAAGGGGTTCCGCCTCTGGGGAACCGACATCGACACCGACGCCAACCCGTTCGAGGCGGGCCTCTCGTTCGCCGTCGACATGGACACCGACTTCGTCGGCAAGGAAGCGCTGGAAACCGCACAAGACGAGGGTATCGACTCGAAGATAACGCCGCTGACGCTCGACGACTCGACCGACATCCTGCTGAGCGGTCGCCCCGTCCTGAAGGATGGCGAGAAGATCGGCTACGTGCAGGCGGCCGACTTCGGATACAGCATCGGCGAGTCGATAGCGTACACGTACCTCCCGGCGGAGTACGCCGAGGCGGGCACGGACGTCGAAGTGCTCTGCGAGGGCGAACGGTACGACGCGACGGTCCGCGACGAACCGCTGTTCGACCCCGGCCGGGAGAAGATACTGCGCTGAACCCGTGACAGAACACGACCCATGACCTCGACAGAATCAATGGACCTCCCCGTCCAGTACGCCGACATCGAACGGGCGCGCGAACGCCTCGACAACGACAGCGTCGTCAAGCAGACGCCGGTCGAACGGAGTTCGTCGCTCGACGAGTTCGTCGGCGGCACGGTGTACCTGAAGATGGAACACCTCCAGTGGACGGGGTCGTTCAAGACGCGCGGGGCGTACAACAAGATCAGCCAGTCCGTCGAGGAGGGCGTCGACGAGTTCGTCGCGGCCAGCGCCGGCAACCACGCGCAGGGCGTCGCCCTCGCGGCGACGGAGTGCGGCGCGGACGCGACCATCTACATGCCGACGAACGCGCCGCAGGCGAAGGTGAACGCCACCCGGTCCTACGGCGCGACGGTCGAACTCGTCGGCAAGGACTTCCAGGAGACGATGTCGCACGCGAAGGCGGCCGTCGAGGAGACGGACGCCCAGTTCGTCCACGCCTACGACGACACGGACATCATCGCGGGGCAGGGGACGCTCGGCATCGAGATGTACCACGACAACCCGGACGTCGACACCGTCGTCGTCCCCATCGGCGGCGGCGGCCTCATCAGCGGCATCGCCACGGCTATCAAGCATCTCTCCCCGGAGACGCGCGTCGTCGGCGTGCAGGCGACGGGCGCCGAGACGGTCCACGAGAGTCTGGACAAGGGGATGCCGGTGACGCTGGACGAGGTGGACACCATCGCCGACGGCATCGCCACCGGCGGCATCTCGGAGACGACGCTCAGCATCATCGAGGCGCACGTGGACGAGGTGGTGACGGTCACGGACACGCAGATAGCGGAGGCCATCCTCCTCCTGTTGGAGCGAGCGAAGCAGGCCGTCGAGGGAGCGGGTGCCGCCTCCGTCGCGGCGATACTGAGCGACGACTTGGACGTCTCGGGCGAGACGGTGATGCCGCTTCTCTGCGGCGGAAACCTCGACATGACGCAGTTGCAGACGGTGCTGGTGCACGCCCTCACGAAGCGCCAGCAACTGCTCAGACTGCGCGTCCGCATCGACGACCGACCGGGCGTGATGGAGGAGATTGCCGGCGTCATCGGCGACTACGGCGCGAACATCCAGGACGTGCGCCACGACCGCTCGGTCGACGACTTGGACATCGGCGAGGCGTTTCTGGTGTTCAGAGTCGAGGCCAGCGGGAGCGAACACGCGAACTCCATCGTCGAGGGACTTCGAGAGGCCGGCTACCCCGTCGAGAACATCGCCCAGACGCTCTGAGCGCGCGGGCCGTCCGAACGGTTTCCCTCGATCGCTCCCGACTGTCGTTCGTTCCTGTCGATACGGGAAAACCTATTTTATCCACGAGATGAATCCTCAACTGTCGTTCATGTACGATAACATCTTGCTGCCGTACGACGGGAGCGACGAGGCGAAGCGGGGAGCAGAGCACGGCATCCAACTGGCGAAGCGACTCGGGTCGACGGTTCACGGGCTCTACGTGATAGACCTGCCCGGCGTCCCCAGGGCGTTGTCCCTGCGGGACGACGAGGAGCAACTTCGCGAGGAGTACCACGAGTACGGGGAGGAGTGCCTCGCGGAGATATGTGCCATCGCCGAAGAGAACGGCGTCGAGTGCACGACGAACATCCGAACCGGGTCTCAGAGCGACAAGATAGTCCAGTTCGCGGACGAGGAGGGGATGGACGCCATCGTGATGGCGTCGGCGTACCGGGGAACGCTGGGCAACCTCATCGGTGGAACGACCGACCGGGTGGTGCGAACCGCGACGGTGCCGGTCATCTCCCAGCGGATGTCCCGCGACGACCTGTGAGTGCGTCGCGGTCACTCTCTTCTCGGGCGCGTTCGGCCGGGAGCGACGCCGCGGTCAGTCGTCTGCCAGCGCCGTCTCCCGGAAGTAAATCACGATACTCGTACCCAGAAAGCACAGTCCCGCCAACGAGAGGTCCCCCGTCGCCGCTAGCGCGAGGCCGGCGAGTACGAGCAGTCCCGCCAGTACCGCGGCAGCAGTCCGAAGTGGCCGTGCCATACGGGCCACTCGCGGCCGAGACAGGTAAGCGCTCCCCACCTGTGTTCCGCGAGGGGAGCGCCGTCGCTCGAATGGAAAGATATCCGACCGGTCGAGTCCTCGAACACGACCTCTAGGCTGCCGTAGTTTTCTTAAGTCTGACCGCACACGTGTCTACCGGACACCCGTGAACGGCCAGTACGAGACGTCTCAGCCGCTCCGAACTGGTCGAATCGGCCGAAAAAGACACCTCAGAGAGCCAGATACCGCCTAGTTTTAATATACATCAATAATTGTGTGCGTGTGAGGTTGTGTGCCATGAGACGGAGGCACAACGACGGGCGCGGTGGCGCGCCCCACGTGGTGAGAGACGAGACGGGGCCGGTGGCTGTCGACCCCCGAGTGACGCCAACCGAACGACCGATTCACGAACGGAGTCGTCGATTATGATACCAAGCAAGCAAGCGCGGCAGTGTCGCACGGAGGGGTAACGCATGTCAGATAGTGACGAGACGACCGGAGAGATGTCCGACGGACTGCAGGTAGAACTGTTCCACCCCGACTCCGACCGGGAGCCGGGTGACACGAACATCCAGCGGTTCGGGTTCGACATCCACCCTGTGGTGTTCCCCGTCGCGCTGGTCATCATCGGCCTGTTCATCGGCGCGACGCTCCTTCTGGGCGAGCAGGCGGCGAACACGTACTCGGCGGTGCGGAGCTTCTTCGAGGGGAACTTCGGCTGGTTCTTCCTCATGGCGGTGAACATCTTCATCGTCACCATCCTCTACTTCGCGATCGGAAAGTACGGCACCATCCGCATCGGCGGCGTCGAAGCCGAGAAGGAGTTCAGCGACTTCTCGTGGATGGCGATGCTGTTCAGCGCCGGCATGGGTATCGGGCTCATGTTCTTCAGCGTCTCGGAGCCGCTGTACTACTTCCAGAACGTCCCCGGCTTCTTCGGAGCGGAGGCGGGCACCGGCGCCGCGGCGTCCGCCGCGATGGCGCAGACGTTCTTCCACTGGGGCTTCCACCCGTGGGCGATATACGGGTTGGTCGGTCTCGGACTGGCGTTCTTCTCGTTCAACCGCGGGCTTCCGCTGACGTTCCGGTCGATATTCTGGCCGCTGCTGGGCGAGCGAATCTACGGCTGGCCCGGCCACGTCATCGACCTGGTGACGGTGTTCGCGACACTGTTCGGCTCGCGACGTCGCTCGG
This sequence comes from Halogeometricum sp. CBA1124, assembly GCF_009741955.1. Classification (NCBI taxonomy): domain Archaea; kingdom Methanobacteriati; phylum Methanobacteriota; class Halobacteria; order Halobacteriales; family Haloferacaceae; genus Halogeometricum; species Halogeometricum sp. CBA1124. Next base: position 14,153 of record NZ_WPCD01000052.1, read on the forward strand.
TCTGGGCGTCGCGCAGGTGAACACCGGCCTCTCGTACGTCGGCGGAGACATGCTCGGTCTGGTCAGCATCCCGACCGGGCCTCTCCCGCAGATAATCCTCATCGGCGCCATCACGCTCATCGCGACGGCGTCCGTCGCGGCGGGCCTCGAAGGCGGCGTCAAACGGCTGAGCACCGTCAACCTCTACCTGATGTTCACCCTGCTCGGGTTCCTCCTCGTCGTCGGTCCCACGGTCTACATCTTCGGCGCGTGGGCGCAGGGGCTCGGCACCTACTTCGGAAACCTGCTCTCCCTGTCGTTCTTCACCGGGACGATGGGCGCCGGGCAGGGAACCGTGCAGGGCTGGACGGTGTTCTACTGGGCGTGGTGGATCGCCTGGTCGCCGTTCGTCGGCATGTTCATCGCGCGCATCTCGAAGGGACGGACCGTCCGCGAGTTCGTCATGGGCGTGCTGTTCCTGCCGTCGCTGTTCTCGACCATCTGGCTGTCGGCGTTCGGCGGGAGCGCCCTGTTCAACTCGCTTCAGGGGAACGGCGCGGCGCTGGCGACGTACAACGAGTTCGGCCAGACCGTCGCGATGTTCGCGCTGCTCGAACAGTTCCCGCTGGGAGTCATTTCGGGCCTGCTCGCGACGCTCCTGGTCATCACGTTCTTCGTCACGTCGTCGGACTCGGGGTCGCTGGTCATCGACCACCTGACCTCGGGCGGCAAGCACGACGTCCCGAAGACGCAGCGCATCTTCTGGGCCGTGACAGAGGGCGCCGTCGCCGCACTCCTGCTGTGGGGCGGCGGCCTCGGCGCCCTGCAGACGGCGGCCATCGCGACGGGCTTCCCGTTCGCCGTGATACTCGTCCTGATGTGCTACACGGTGTATCAGGGCTTGAAGAACGAGTACGAGATACTGGCCTCCGAGCAGTTCGCGGAGCGCATCGAACACATGACCGCAGAGGAGGACGTGGACGTGGTCACGTCCGGGAACGAGATGGTGACCGACATCCAGGGAGGTGCAGACGCCGAAGGGGGGAGCGACTGACGAATCGCCACGCGCGGTTTCACCCGCCCGTCGCCTGACGTGTCGCCGACAGCAACCACGCTTCTCATTCTCGCCGCTCTCGGAGTCGTCAGTCCGCCGTATCCGCCGTCAGCGGCGTTCCGTTGCGTCCGTCGTCGGTCGCCTCTGTTGCGTCCGTCGCCGGTCGCCGGTAGTCGCCGCCCGACGTCAGTAGTACTTCCACTCGTCGTCTTCGTCCCCTTCGCTCACGTCCGACTCACTGGAGGCGTCCGCCTCGTCGGGCCACTCGATACCGCCCCGGAGGTGTCGGTACACCGTGGCGGCGAACGCCACGAGGAGGGCGAACAGGAGGAGCGTCCCCACGATGGGGACGACCCCGACAACCACGTCGAAGAGGCCGCCGCCATCGAACTGGAGGACGCCGACGCCGGGTACGATGTCCCCCACCATCGTCACTCCGCGTTCGGCCGCGGTTCGCTCGCGTGGACCCAGCGACGCGCCGGGCCGCCGAGTCCGACCGCGGCGACGGCGCCCCAGACGAGCAGTCCGACGAGGAACGGTGCGACCAGCCAGACCATCGCAGTGAACGCGGCGACGAGGACGAGTCCGACCCACGGGTCCGACATGCCCGTCGACTCGGCGACCCACGCGCCGTCGACGGCGAACCCGTAGCCGACGAGCGAGAGGACGAACAGCCCGAGGACGGCGACGAGAACCGACGAGAGGAGCGGCGACGCGACGCCGATGCGCGAGAGTTGGCTGAACGCGTAGCCGACGAGGAACACGACCAGAACGTAGGCCATGACGCCGTACAGCAACGAGAGCGCGGGGCTCTCTGCGGACGCGTCCACCGCCTCGTTGAGACGCCCGCCGAACCAGTAGAGCGTCCCGCCGCCGAACAGCAGCGTCGAGACGAGGGCGACGCCCGCCCTAACGGTCGGCGGCGCGTCCAGGAGTCTGCCGACCTCCGATAGCTGTCCGAAGACGGGCGGCCGTGCGAGGACTCCCGTCACCGCGAACTCGGCGGCGAGCGACGACATGCCTCCACGTTGGGCGAGCGGTGACCAAAAGGTGGGGGGTGTGAGCCGGACGCCGGCCTCGGTTGGCGAACGCGGACGCCGGTCAGTCGGACCCGGTCGTCGCCGCGACGGTCCGGACCACGGCGGCGTTCTCCGCGACGTCGTGGACGCGGACCACGTCGGCGGCGCGTTCGGCCGCCATCGCCGTCGCCGCTAAGGTCGGCGGGAGTCTGTCGTCGCCGTCGCCCGAGACGCCCGCGAACATCGACTTCTGCGAGTGGCCGAGCATCACCGGACAGCCGAGGGCGCGGAACTCGCCGAGGCGGTCCACCAGTTCCATCGACTCCGCGGTGGACTTCCCGAACCCGCACCCGGGGTCGACGAGAATTCGCTCCCGGTCGACGCCGGCCCGTTCGGCGTGCAGGACGGTCTCCGCGAGTTCGGTCCGCACGTCTTCGACGACGTCGTCGTACGCCGCCGACCGGTCGGGGTCGACGGGCGCGGAGAGACTGTGCATCAGGACGAGGCCGGCGTCGTGGTCGGCGACGACGAAGCGCATCTCCGGGTCCGACAGCCCCGAGACGTCGTTGACAACGTCGGCGCCGGCGTCGAGTGCCGCGTCCGCGACGGCCGCCTTGCGCGTGTCCACCGACACCGGAACGTCGAGCGACGAGAGTTCCTCGACGACCGGGACGACGCGGTCGATTTCGGTCTCGACCGGGACGGGGTCGGCGCCGGGTCGCGTGCTCTCGCCCCCCACGTCGACGACGTCGGCGCCCGCGGCGACCATCTCCTCGGCGCGTTCGACGGCCGCGTCGAGGGCGTCGTACTCCCCGCCGTCGTGGAAGCTGTCCGGCGTCACGTTCAGGATGCCCATGACGGCCGTTCCGTCGACGCCGAACGGCCCACTCGTCGTCGACGACCCGTCGAGTCGGGCCCTCAGTTGCGTCGCGACGTGCGCCAGTCCCAGTCCGGCGTCGTCGAGATGTCCGGCGAGCGAGCGGAGTTCGGTCGCCGACCCCGAGAGGACGACGCGGTCGAGTTTCTCCGGCGTTCCCGCCGAGGACCGGACGCAGGTTCCGCCGACGGCCTCGAACCGTTCGGCGACCGTCTCCGCCTGGTCGTGCCGGAGGAACGTCTCGAACACGCTCGGTTCGACTCCTCGCGCCTCCTCCGATGCCCCTTCCGTCTCCTCGGAGCGGTTCGTCGCGCGGGGCGGTACCCGGTCTTTGGGGACCACCTGTCGCGTCCAGCGGTCCCGCGCCTCCGCGACGGCGTACAGCGACCCCGTGACGAGGACGAAGTCGTCCTCCTCGGCCCGACGAATCGCTCGGTCCACCGCTTCGGCCACCGAGGGGACGCGGTTCACCGTCGCCGCGTGCCCCTTGAAGGCGTCCGCGAGCGAGTCGACCGACTCCGCCCGGTCGAGTTGCGGTCGCGTGACGAACGCCCGTTCGACCGCCGGAAGCGACGCTATCATCTCGTCGTACGCCTTGTCGGACATCGCCGCGAAGACCACGTGCAGGTCCTCGTACTCGTAGCGGCCGAGCAGGTCCGAGAGCGTGGCGGCAGCGCCGGGGTTGTGCGACCCGTCGAGGACGACGGTCGGGTCGCGGTCGACGAGTTCGAACCGCCCCGGCCACGTCGCCTGCCGCAACCCCTCCGCTATCGTCCGCTCGTCCACCGCCGCGACCTGTCGCGCCAGCGTCGCGGCGACCCCGGCGTTCGTCGCCTGGTGTCCCCCGAGGAGCGTCAGCGCCGTCTCCAGCGACCAGTCCGGTCCCGTGATGGCCACTTCGCTCTCGACGTCCGACCGCATGCCGTTCTCCGTGGCGACGACGTCGGCGTCGGCG
>NZ_WPCD01000073.1:0-15201 GCF_009741955.1 Halogeometricum sp. CBA1124
GCGCGCCAGGCCCCGAGCATGTCCGTCGCGCTGTCCGCGAGTCCGCCGACGAGTGCGACGTCCCCGCCGTCGTCGAGCGGTAACAGGTCGCCCTCGTTCTTCAACAGGACCTGCGACTCGCGCGCGACGTCGCGGGCGGCCTCGCGGTGGTCGTCGCTGAGGAGTCGCCGAGACCGACGCTCCTCGTCGAAGTAGCGGTAGGGGTCCTCGAACAGGCCGAGGGCGCCTTTGACGGTCAGCAGTCGTCGGACGGCCTCGTCGACGAGCGACTCGTCGACGACGCCGTCTTCGACCAGGTCGACCAGTTCGGTCGCGTAGGCCCCGCTGACCATGTCGATGTCTGACCCGGCCTCGATGCACGCCCGCGCCGCGTCGCGGAGGTCTCCGGCGACCCCGTGTTCGAGGAGTTCGCCGAACGAGTTCCAGTCGGACACGACGAGGTCGTCGAAGCCGAGTTCGCCGCGCAGCAACTCCCGCACGAGTTCCTCGTTGCTGCTGGCCGGGACGCGGTCGTAGAGGCTGAACGCGTTCATCACGCTGCCGACGCCCGCCTCCAGACAGGCCTCGAACGGCGGGAGGTGGACCTCGCGGAGTGCCGTCTCGGAGAGGTCGACCGTGTTGTACTCGCGACCGGCCTCGGACGCGCCGTAGCCGACGTAGTGCTTCGCGCACGCGAGGACGGTGTCGTCCGCGGCGAGGTCCTCGCCCTGGAACCCGCGGACGCGCGCCCTCGAAATCTCGGCGGAGAGGTACGGGTCCTCGCCCGCCGCCTCCATGACGCGTCCCCAGCGCGCGTCGCGACTGACGTCGACCGACGGCGCGAACGTCCAGTGGACCCCGCTGGCGGCGGCCTCGGTCGCGGCGACGCGAGCAGATAGCTCCGCCATCTCCGGGTTCCACGACGCCGCCTCCCCGAGCGGAATCGGGAAGATGGTCCGGTGGCCGTGGATGACGTCCAGCGCCAGTACGAGCGGAATCCCGTGGTCGGACTCCTCGACCGCGAGTTCCTGAAACGCCCGGGCCTCTTCGAGGTCCGCGACGTTCAGGACCGACCCGACGTCGCCGTCCAGAACCCCCTGCTCGACGTCCATGTCGCCGACGGCGGTTCCCGTCGCGAAGTCGGCGTTCAACTGGTTCAGCTGTCCCACTTTCTGTTCGAGCGTCAGTTCGGAGAGCAGCGTCTCGACGCGTTCCTCGACCTCGGCTCGTCGCTCGGGCGGAAGCTGGTCGAGTAACGACCGCGTCTGCGTTTCCATATACGGTACGTATCCGGGGCGCTCATAAAGTGCCACCTCCGCCGCACCGCTCTGGATGCGACCGGTTTCGGTGACCGTGCCGACTCGCCGGCCGACCGCTTACCGCGTCGTCTCGGTCGCCGCTTCGGCGCCCGGTCGTGAAGCTTCATCCTGACCTCCTCGTCCGGTCGCGAGGTTATCGTCGGGACCACCTCCAGATTCCGGTCGGAGACGAGTTCGAGGTGGTAGTCCCGGTAGACCGTCGCGAGGATGAGGCGGGCCTCGAGCATCGCGAAGCGGTCGCCGATACACCGCCGCGGCCCCGCCCCGAACGGGAAGTACGCCAACGGCGGGAGCGAGCGTTCGAACTCCTCCGTCCAGCGCTCCGGTTCGAACGCCAGGGGGTCGTCGTACCAGCGCCCGTCCCGGTGGACGACCCACTGGTTCATGAACATCCTCGACCCCGCGGGAATCGTGTAGCCGCCGATTTCGTCCGTCGACTTCGCCTCGCGAACGATGCCCGGGACCGGCGGGAACAGCCGCATCGACTCCTTGACGACCTTCTCCGTGTAGGGGAGTTTCGGGAGGTCGGCCATCGTCGGCGGCTCGTCGCCGAGCACCGAGTCGAGTTCGGCCACCAGTTTCGACTCGACGGAGGGGTGCTGCGCGAGGAGGTACGTCGTGTACGTCAGCGAGACCGCCGTCGTCTCGTGGCCCGCGGTGATGAGCGTGATGGCCTCGTCGCGAATCTGCTTCTCGGAGAGCGAGTTCCCGTCGTCGTCGCTCGCGGCGAGCAGTTTCGAGACCACGTCGTGTTCGCCCGGGTCCCGTCGCTTGCGCTGGATGATCTCGTCGACGACGTCGTCGAGCGTGTCCCGAGCGTCGCTCATCCGCCGTCGGGACGGGAGCGGTACCTCCTCGGGGAGTAGGAAGTTCGGCAGGCTCGTCGTCGCCGGGAGGAAGTCGCCGACCGCGGTCTCGATGTCGTCGACGTACCGGTCGATGTCGACGCCGAACAGCGCTTCGGAGACGATTCTGAGGGTCAGCTCCATCATGTCGTCGTGGATCGAACGCGTCTGCCCGTCCGACCAGTCGTCGAGCATCTCCTCGGTCAAGTCGGTCATCATCCCGGCGTACCGCTGTATCTGGTCGGGGTGGAAAGACGGCTGGACGAGGTGGCGGTTGCGCCGCCACGCCTCGCCCTCGCTGTTGAGGATGCCGTTGCCGAGTAGCGGGCCGAGCAGCCGCTGGAACTGTTCGCCTTTCACGTAGTTGGTGTTGTTGTGGACCAGCACGTGTCCGATGAACTCCGGGTCGTTGAGCTGGTAGACGTGATCCCGGTGGGTCTCCCAGTGGACGATGTCGCCGTACTCCTCAGCCATCCGTTCGCGGAAGTCCAGTCCGCCGAGGACGGAGTAGGGCATCGCGCCCACGACGGGGAGTCCCGTCGGACCCGGTGGGAACTCGTCGACCGCTGATTGGTCACTCATCTACTGTTTCGAAGGGCGCGCCACGGTTGAGCGTTCCTTCCAGCATGTGAGCGGTGTTTATATTCCCGCCTCTACTCACACCGTGACCACCGACATGCTTCGCTACGCCACGCTCTCGCTCTCGCTCCCCGACGGAGTGCGCGAACCGACGTTCGACCTGTTCGACGACTCTCCGGCCGTCTCGACGACGGCGACGCGGTACCTCGGCCCCACCGAGAACGGACGGCACGTCGGACTCTCCGACGTCTGCGGCGACCTCGCCGTCGCCCGTGACCTGCTGGAGTCCGACGACGACGTGCTCGAGTACAACGTCGCGGGGACGGACGGACGCGGCGTCGTCTACGCTCACCATCGGAGCGTCGGGCCGATCAAGGAGTTGCTCGACATCCTCTACCGCCACGATATCGTCCTCGAGTGGCCCATCGACCACCGGGGACGCGAACGCGACTCCGCCGTTCAGTTCACTATCGTCGGGACGGACGAGGGCATCCACCGAGCCACCACCGAGATTCCGGACGTCGTCGACGTCACCGTGGAGCGAGTCGGCGGCGTCGAATCGAAAGCCGAGGCGGACCCCACGTTGACCGACCCGCAGGCCGCCCTGCTCGACCTGGCCGTCGAGAAGGGATACTACGAGGTGCCGCGACGGACGACCCAGCGCGCGTTGGCCGACCACCTCGACGTCGCGCCGGGGACGGTCGGCGACCGCCTCCAGCGCATCGAACGCCGGGTGATGACCGCGTACGCCGACCGCGGCGACGACTGGTGAGGGTGCTTGTCGCCTGAATCAGGTCCTCGAAGGACCAGTCTGCACACGTCGTCTCGGCGGCCGTGTGCAGTTTCGGGGAAGCAACTTTCTCGACGCAAAACCGCCAGCAGTCGGGTCAGAAGGGGTTATCCGCGGTTTCCAACCGAGTCACCCAGTCGAGTGCGTCAAAATCGTCGTCGAACGAATAGAGATATTCGACGTCCGTCCGTTCCATGTAGGCGGCGATCGTCGCGTCGCCGAAGGCGAGATCGTCGTACGTCTCGAACAGTTCTATGGCCCGCCTGAAGTCCTTCTGCGGTGCGTGGTGAATCTCGAATCCAGACGAGGTGGTGAGCCGTTCGTACACCTCGGTCGCCTTGTCGTGCCGATTTTGCCCGTGAATCCAGTTGAGCGTCTCGAGGACGACGTAGTTCGTCACTCGCCCGGTCGGCAGGTCGCCCGCGTCGATTCCGCGGACGATGTCGAAACCGGTGGTGTGGCGGGCGTCATCCGCGTCAAAGCCCGCGATCAGAACGCTCGTATCGACGACGGCAGACGCCACTCAGTTCTGCTCCGTCGCCTCGCGTTCGTGTCCCGCGAGGTCGTGTGTGTCCAGTCCGTCGCCGCCCATCGAAGCGGGTTCGAAGTCGCCGAAGGCGCTGTACCGTTCGTGGACGACGTCGACGCTCAGGGAACCGTCGTCGGCGACTTCCCATCGAATCGTGTCGCCGGGTTCGATGTCGAGGCGTCGGCGGATGGCGGCCGGAATCGTGACCATACCGCTCTCGCTCACCTTCGTCTCCTCGGAGCTATCCTCGGCGGCCATGTTCGTCTGTAGTCGGTAATGAATGATACATGTTGCGCCACATGTGGAGCAGGGAGGTCGTCGACGGGTCGGTGAACGACGGCTTCGGTAGCGCCCTCCGCGCTTGGACGGCGCGAGACTCACGCCGATCACCTCCGCTGAGGGTGGGTGAAAGAACCAGCAAAATGCGCCGAGTCTTTGATACACGCGATGGGACCGCCCGGCTCGCAACCCTCGTAAATTCTTGACCGTACCGTACGTCTACCCGCTGAGTCAGTCGCATTGATAGTTCGTGCTGGCTCATATCCATCAGCGAGCCAAGCGGTAGGTTGTCTGGCTCAGATTGCTCGGCGAGCCTGCTGGTACAGGCTCAGTCGATCGTCAGCTTCTCTAGGTAGGCGACGGCGCAACTCCATTCGCTCTCGCTGGGAAGCCTTGTCGTAGTGTTCTCGATGACGAAGCCATACGAGGAACTCATTTAGGTACCGCAGTCTGATATCCACCGGTCTCGATTGTCTCCTGAAGAGCGTGCTGAGGTTCACCGTCTCCATGTTTCTGGTTGTCGAGGAGTTACTAGGACGAATACATCAGGCCGGTTTTCACCTGTGTCTTATTTAGAAGCTGATCTCCCTGCTGCAGCAGCACGGTTTGTCGAAGATAACCGTGAAAGGTTAGAACAAATTGACTTCTCAAAGTCGAACGGGGTGTGGTCGTCTGTCTCTCGAGAGGCTTGCGATTGGATACTTCACTGGTTAGGTGAACGGCAGATCAACGTTCGTGAGCGCTCCGTACACGAGCCGTGCGAAGACGTGGATTGGATAATTTCCCGGGACAAATACTACTCTGCTCCGAATCACCGATATACAACTGGATCCCCTGGCTCAGTCAAAATCGATGGTACGACGCCTGGCGAAATATATCGACAGTTGCCTTCGCGAGCGACACTTGAGGACTTCCCAGATACCGTGATCGGTGATCGAGAGTGGTTATTTGTTCATTTTGACGAACACCCTGAGTTCGATTGTTTGGTCCGTCATACTGGTGGGACAACATCGATTTGGAAATACCCGGGGTGCTTTAGTGGGGATGAGGAAAGATAGCCTCAGTTGTAGCCGTCTGAAATTAAGCGGTATGGTCGCTCCGAGAACTGACTATCTCGGTAGTTGCTTTGCCGATATAATTGTCTCCTGATAAATCCTACAAAGCGTGCTGAATACAGGGCGCGAGTGCCGCAGTACCAGTATCGTTACAATACGTGGACACACATCAGGCGCCATGCCCTCCAGACGCGAACTGATGGCAGGTGTTGCTGCCACCGTGACTGCGACCGCTGGCTGTCTCGGTGATGAAGAACTCATCGCTCGGTGTTCCAGTCGAGGCGTGGGCAGCGGTTCACAATATCTCCGAGAGATTGCCCCAATACGAGGTGAAGAACAGGTCTCTCTCGGGATACTCGTTTCGGACCAAGCCGTTACTGAAGAGCGGTATCATACAGTCAAAATACGCGATAGCGACGACACCCTCGTCGCTTCAGTTCCGCTCATGAGCAATCGAGGGATGAGCAGTCTCAACCCCGAGGACTACTCCGTGTTTGGCTCCAGCAGTGGCGAACTCTACGCGGTACCGTTGGGTCCCCCACCGGTTCACGGTGAATACACGGTCTCGTTGACTGACCCGGATGCCGAGCAAATCGCAACCGCAAGTGTTCGGTTCAATTGCTACGCAGAGGGCGAAACGCTTCCGTAACTGAGGCATTCGCCGTGTTGAATCCACTCTCTAAGTTCAGCACGCCGATTCTGACAGGAATTGAGTGAATTTCCATGGTCGTGCTGAATACAGCGCGCATATCGATCAGTCTCCCCGGCTCTATCACTTAGCGTCCTCGTATCTCAGCGAGTAGTGGCCAGTGTGTTCACAGAGTGCCACCACCGTCAAGCAAGCCACGTACGTCCCCGTGTGAACGACTGGCCAAGCAGCTATATTGCGTCGTTCGACATGTCACTAACATGAATACAAGACCCCGATCCGGTCTCGCCTCCGTCGGCACTGATAATTCGGAACTCTCCAGTTCAACTGCTGGTGCAGCCGACGGCGGTGCTCGGTCTACCGGTGCGTCTCAATACGCGGAACTCTACGAAGCCGCTATCAGTGACCTGCTTGACGAATCCATCACCGATTACTGGGTCGAAACCCGCACAGGTCGAACGCACGTCCTCACTGCTGGGGACCCAACTGCACCGCCAGTAGTGGTATTCCAGGGAGGGAACGTCACGAATCCGGTGACCCTCGCTTGGGTCCAGGGACTGGCCGACGAGTACTACCTTATCGCGCCGGATACGCCCGGACAGCCGGGCTGGAGCGATACGAACGAACCCGACGAGTACGGCCCGTGGGTCGTCGACGTGCTCGGTGGCCTCGGAATCGATCGGGCAGCGATGGTCGGAATCTCTCATGGTGGGGGAATTCTGCTGGAGGCGGCTGTTCACGCTCCAGATCGAATCACTGGCGCCGTACTGGTCGCTCCCGCAGGTTTTGGCACTCCTCTCTCGCCGGCGCTCGCCCGAATCGTCGTTCTGTCTCTGGCCTATCGGGCCGTCCCACGACGCGGGTTGTTAACCCGTGCTCTCGCCCCGATGTTCAGCGATTCGATCGAAACTGTTGACGACATCGTGATTGAGACAGTCGGGCAAGCGCTTCGGACAGGGGACCTTCAGGCTGCCTTTCCCGGCCCAGATGACCTGAGGGCACTAGCTGGATTCGACGCGCCGACCCTGGCGGTCTTAGGCGAACGGGATCCGTTCTTTCCCGCGAGTCGCATTCGCCCGAAGGCCCAACAGACGCTGCCATCGCTCGTGGAGTGTCTCACACTGGCTGGCGAACGGCACTTCCTTTCGGCTACTGGGCAGGGTCGTGTGACCGATCATATCCGGACGTTCTTGGCTGAACTGTACGGTTCCGAGGAATGAAGCTGCGATACGATATTTTCGTCGTCGTTCACTGTAGGACTGCCATCGGATGAAGAGTCGTGCAACTTGAGCCGCATCCTGTCTCCGGTTTTGAACTCCCGAGACAGCGTCGTGACTTCCGTGCTCGTTCAGTCAGCGAATCGTCTCGCCACTACGGACCCGCTCCCAAACAATTATTCAGACCACGTTGAAAATATCATCTTATGGGTATCTTTGGAGAGTTCCGCGTTCCTCCGCGAGCCCTCGCACTCTCCGAGACGTTCGAGGTTGAGCCGGAAACTGTCGTCCAGATCGATCGAGTCGTCGCCTCGGAGATGGAATCTCTGACCCCGTACTTCATCGTCTCGGGGGTGTCGAACGCTGCCTTCGAGGCCGCCGCTAGTTCGGACGAGTCGATCGATACCCTCCAGCAGATCCTCGACAGCGAGCTGGGTACGATGTACCGTGCGATGTGGGGGGATAGCGTCGAATCCCTCGTACAGGCGTACACGAACAAGGGGACATCGATCCTGAAAGCCAGGGGGACGGCCGACGGCTGGGTTCTCCGAATCCGATTCGATGACCATACATTGATCGGCGAGTTTACCTCCCATCTCCGCGATCAAGGGTTCTCGTTCGACCTCGCCCGCCTCCACGAGATGTCCTACGCCCAGACGGGCAGCCAGTTCGGACTCACCCCGAAACAACACGAGGCGCTGGTAACAGCGTGGCAGATGGGCTTCTTTGATCTTCCGAGGGAGACATCGATGGCGGCCGTCGCTGAAGTACTCGATATCACCCCCCAGTCACTCTCTGACCGCCTTCGCCGAGCGCAGAACACGCTCATCGGCGATGCGCTACGCGTGGCTATGCCGACGAGTCAGGATAGCTCCGCGGACGATTGAGGTAGCGGTGGCAACCTCGGCGTTTGATTTCCGACTGGCCAACTGAGACGAGTGGAGAGAGTTCTGGGTCGATACCTTCGAAGAGCACGACACTGGGACGCTGGATTCGGCTCCACCACGATCCGATCAAAACGATCGGTATGGCTCGCGGTTGTAGGTTGTCGAGGGCTTGGTGGAAGCGAAGAGTTGGCATATTTCACCTCCGTTCCGCTGAGTTCGCAGTGGGTCAGACTATTTATAGAGCCTGATGGATAAGATGCAGCCATTCTTTCTCTGCCGAACATTCATTATGCATGCACATTCGAAACCTCGTTTGGAACAGTGTCGAGCGACGGCCACGCGCGTTGGTCCGACTCCTCATCGGGTTCTTCGTGATCGCGACATTCGCTGTCGTCGGAACGATTGTCGCTGACCTCGTATCAGTGGCATTCGTGCAACCACTCTCGTTCGGCTACCTCGTCCTTACCACACTTGGACTCGGTCTCGGGGCCGTCATTGGTGCCCTCGTGGTTGCTCGCTACATCGATCAGCGACCGGTTACTGACTACGGGTTTCGAGAGCGAAAGGTATGGGGACGTGATCTCGTGGTTGGTGCCGGGCTAGCCCTCCTCGCGCAAACTGTTGCTGTCGGCGTCGCGCTATCCGCAGGATGGGCTGTCGTGGTCGATACAATCGTCGCTGGACCAGAAGGACTCATTCTGGGACTGGTCGGCGCATTGCTCCTCTTCGCAGTCGTCGGCTTCTACGAAGAACTCGTGGCTCGTGGGGTCATTCTGAAGAACGTTGCCGAGGGGTTTGCGAGCTATGGGACGGTCCCGGCCGTCCTTGCTGCCATCATCGTTTCTAGCGTGGTGTTCGGTATCGTTCACCTGGCGAACGCCGGCGCCTCACTCGTCTCCGTGGTCGTGATTGCAGTTATTGCGATTACGGTCGCAGCGAGCTACGTGTTGACTGGTCGACTCGCGCTCGCGATTGGGTTCCACACCAGTTGGAACATCTCGATGGGAGTCCTGTTCGGCCAGCCCGTGAGTGGCATCGAACTTCCGGCCCACATTCTCGCCCTCGAAGTGACGGGACCGACCAGTTGGACTGGCGGGGCCTTCGGTTTCGAAGCCGGATTCTTGGGTGTGGTTGCAGGCTTTGTTGGACTCGTCGGCGTCATCACGTACGTCTACGTCGTCGAGGGGAGTCTCCGTATAGATCCTGGCCTGCTCGTTCCCACCCTTCGAGGCCGAAGTGACGAAGAGAGCGCTGCGATACGTGGCGACAGCCGCGTTGATGACGTGTACGCCGAATCTAATATCGACGTTAGCCACGACGGGAGCGTTACTCTCGAGAAGTAGAATCCAATCTGCCGTGATGGGCTCCCTCCAGGCTACTTGGATACACCGTTGAATACACCATCTATCCCCGACTCGTTAGCCAGCTTGAGCTGATAGACCCGGTTCAGGTCCCTTACGACTCGAATAGGGGCGGGTCGAGAGGTATATAAAACACGGATAGATACGGCGAGTACAATCTTGGAAATTTGACCCGTATCAGACGTCTATGAGTCAATTCGATTCACGACCTGTACTCCACGCTGGGGCAGTAGAATTCGCACGACGTGATAATGAGACTGGCTGGAGGGCCCCGGATGGCCGTTGAACGGGCCGCCCCCAAATTCGAGGTGCCGCCAGACGTGTATCTCGGCGCATTCGTGGTGATTACATTAGTCGTTAGCTGGTCGATATCGCTACTGATCGTCACCGATTCGATTCCTGGTTACACGACAACCGTGCTGATGCTCACGCCCGCTGTCGTCGTTCTCGCCCTTCGCCGGATCCAGGGTCAGTCCATCGTCGGAACGATCGTGTCTTCGATTCGCGGTGCGACCATCCCGTCGCTCGGATTCGCGTTCCTCTACCCGGTCCTGTTTATCGGCAGCGTCGGTGCCATCGCCCTCGCGAGTGGCCTCGGCGTCTACCAGCCGGGCCCGCAGAACTTCGTGGTCATGGTCATCGAACAGTTCGGGTTCGCCGTCCTGGCGATTGTCCTATTCGAGCAGCTCGTCAGAATGTACGGCGAGGAGTTGGGCTGGCGGGGATACCTACTCCCGGCACTGACCGAAAAATGGGGACGAGCGGGTGCCACGGCGGCCGTGGGTGTCGTCTGGGCGCTGTTTCACTCCGCATTCCTCTACCGGGCGGCCGCAGTGACCGGTGTCGGTGACCCCCTCACCGTCGCTGTCGTTCAGGCAATCGCCGTGTTCGCCATCTCGTTCCCATTCGCGTACTGTTACTTCCTCTCGAACGGAAGCGTCCTGCCCGTGGCGATTCTGCACCTCGTCTGGAACATCCTCAACCCGTGGGTTCTGGGAAGTATCTACGCGAACGAACAGGGTTTCATCGCCGGCGAGGTCTTCCTCGTCACTGGCGAAGGGATTCTCGGAGCGGTGTTCGGTCTCGTCATGATCGCTGTGTTCATCGTCCTGTTCCGGCGGGAGGTGTTGATCCGATCGTGACTCTCCGGGCAAAGATCGATCGTCACCGACGGGCGAGTATTTAAAACACGGACGTATCCGGCGAGCGAACCCTTGTTGCAATCGTTCGTATGGAAGCCGTATGAGTCAACTCGATACACGAGCCGACCCAATCGCCGACGAGATCGCGATCGAACTTGTTGGACTCGGCAAGCAGTACGGCGACGTCACTGCGCTCAACGATGTAACGCTCACCGTCCGCAGAGGGGAGATATTCGGCTTCCTCGGCCCGAACGGCGCCGGGAAGTCGACGACAATCGACATCCTCCTTGACTTCGTTCGCCCGACGGCAGGGACGGCGACCGTCCTCGGCTACGATGCACAGGACGATTCGCTAGCCGTTCGGCAGGCTGTCGGGGTCCTTCCCGACGGGTATCACCTCTACGACCGCCTGACGGCCCGACAGCACCTCGAATTCGCGATCGCTCGAAGGGCAGTGACGACGACCCGGTCGAACTGCTGGAGCGCGTCGGCATCGCCGACGCGGCTGACCGGAAGGCCGGCGGTTTCTCGAAGGGCATGAAACAGCGGCTCGTCCTCGCGATGGCGCTCGTTGGCTCACCGGAACTTCTCATCCTCGACGAGCCGTCGACGGGACTCGACCCGAACGGCGCTCGCGAGATGCGCGAGATCATTCGAGCGGAGCGTGATCGCGGGGCGACGGTGTTCTTCTCCTCGCACATCCTCGAACAGGTCGAGGCGGTCTGTGACCGCGTCGGTATCCTCCGGAACGGCGAACTGGTCGCCGTCGACACGATCGACGCACTGCGAGATGCCCTCGGGACTGATGCCCGACTAGTCCTCACCGTCGAGTCGGTGACGGACGACGTGATCGACGCGGTGACTGCCCTTCCGGGCGTAACCGGCGTCCACGCCGACAGCGAGACTCACCTGACGGTGACGTGCGAGCCGGAAGCGAAAACGGCCGTCATGCACGCCGTCGAAGCGGCTGGAGAGACTATCGTCGATTTCGATATCGAGGAGACGTCCCTCGAGGAGATGTTCGCCGCCTACACGACGGAGGACGACACGGACACGAGCAGCCGGGACGACGACCTCGAGCCCGCGACTCCCTCGGCTGGCGGCGAGGAGGTGCGTGCATGAGCTGGGTCGTCGTTGCCCGGAAAGATTTCCAGGACGCCCGGCTCTCGAAAGCCCTCTGGGCCATCACCGCCGCGTTCGTGCTCCTCTCGGCAGGGATGGCGGTCCTCTATGCGACGGTTCCGGAACTCAGTCGGGATATCGGCGAACTGAGTACCCTCGGCTACCTGACACTCCTGCTGGCCGTGATGACGCTGTTCGTCTCCATCGCGGCCATCGTCATCGGAGCGGGAGCGATCGCCGGTGAGCGCGACCGCGGCTCGAGCAAGCTCCTGCTGGGCTTTCCCCACAGCCGCGCGGACGTAGTTCTCGGAAAACTCCTCGGCCGCACGGCGGTACTTGCGGTCGCCATTCTCGTCGGCCTCGCGGTCACGCTGGCGGTGATCCTCGCACTGTTGCCCTCGTTCTCACCGGTCGACTACGCGGTCTTCGCGGTGGTCACGCTCCTGTTCGCCCTCGTGTACGTGGGCATCATGGTCGCCGTCTCCGCGACGACCGGGAGCGGTGGACGGGCGATGGCGTTCGGCGTCGGCGTGTTCGTTCTTCTCGAATTCCTCGGTGACCTCCTCGCGCCGGCGGTCATGTTCGTCGCGAATGGGTTCTCTTTCGGTGGGCTCACGACGATCCCGGGGTGGTATGCCTTCCTCAACGTCGTCACGCCGTCGGCTGCCTACCAGAACGCCCTCGGGTGGTTCCTCGGTGACGGCACGACGGCAGCCCTGAGCCTCGGCGGGATGCTGGACGGGCCGGTTCCGTTCTATCTCACGGGCTGGGCCAGCATCGCCGTCCTCGTGGTCTGGCTCGTCGTTCCGCTGGTGCTCGGATACCGGCGTTTTGCCACCGCAGACCTCTGACCCCACGCGGTCCAAGACGATCGGGAGGAGCTTCCCGCCTGGAAGCAGACCACGCAGTGGTCGAATCTGGCGGCCTGTCCCTCGTTGGTGTTCGAACTCCGGCTGACCAACCAGAACGGCATCAGGCACGTCCCCCCATCGGAACGGTGTGAGTCGCCGTGAACGTGCGGTGGCCCGCTGGGTCGGGGAACACAGCTCCGCGGGCTCGCTCTCTGTTGGCTCCTCGGAATTATGATGTCCGGCCTCTTGGGAACGGTCGTTACCGGCCGGTCACCCCTCTTTGAACTCCGAGGGACTCCGGTTGGCAGTATCGCCGTGACCGCGATCGACCTTGTAGTCGGTGTCATCTCCACGCCAGTGGCCATCTACCTGACAGGTCGGTACGTGGATCGACGGCGGTTCCGAGATTTCGGTATCCGCGTCAATCGCGCGTGGTGGGCCGACCTCACGTTCGGGTTCGTCTTACGAGGCGCGTTGATGACGGCCATCTTCGTGGACCAGTTGGCACTCGGCTGGGTCACGATACGCGGCGTTTTCGTCGTCGGTGGCGTCCCGCAGTGGACGTTTCCGTACTGGTTCCTGCTCTCCTACAGAAGTTTCTCGAATACCGTTCGTGGAACAAGCCTGCTGACTCCACCCTCTGTATTCACCAGGCGACCCCTATCAGGTTCGGGGATTCAACAGAGAGCGACACCTGAAGTTCGAGAGAACGGCGCGCAGGAGAGGGCGTCGACCTGGACGACTCCGAGACTCCGAATCGAACGGGTACGGGACGCAACGTCGATCGGACGTCGTCGTGCGGCCGAACGGAACGGGTCGGTCTCTACTCCCGCTCCTCCGACGGTTCGTCGGTGTCTCTCTCGCGGATCCGCACCGTCACGATTCGGGCCCCCTCGACGCTCGTCACCTCGGCGATGTGACCGGCGATTTCGACGCTGTCGCTGACTTCCGGCGTGCGGTTGAGTCGTTCGAGCACCAGTCCGCCGATGGTCTCTACCTCCTCGCTCTCGAAGCCCGCACCGAGAGCGTCGTTGACTCTCGACAACGGGACTCCTCCGTCGACGTCGTACCCTCCGTCGTCGCGCGGGCGAATCGAGGGTTCGTGCTCGTCGAGGTCGAACTCGTCTCGGAGGTCTCCGACGAGGGCCTCGACGATGTCTTCGACCGTCGCCATCCCCTCGAACGCACCCCACTCGTCGATGACTGCGGCCATCTGTTGGCGCTCCTCTCTGAACTGCCCCAGGAGACCGCCGATCGTCATCGTCTCCGGGACGACGAGAATCTCGCGGGTGAGGTCGCCGACTAACTCGGCGTCCCCGTCGCCAACCTCCGCCCGCAGCACGTCCTTGACGTCGACGAATCCGACTACTTGGTCCCCGTCGTCGGCGTCGAGAACCGGGTAGCGCGTGTGGCCGGCGTCGAAGACGATGGACTCGAGCTCCGACAGCGCGGCGTCTTCCGGAACGCTCACCACGTCCGGTCGCGGAACCATGACCTCCCGCACCACGATATCGTCGAGATCGAACACTCGCTCTATCATCTTCACCTCGGCCACGTCGATGTCTCCCTCTTCACCGGATCGGGTGAGTACCCGTAGGAGTTCCCGTTCACCGAGCGTCTCGTCCGACTCGGAGGCGGGCGGCACGCCGATTGACCGCGTGAACGCGTTGGCGGCCCCGTTGAAGACGACGATCCCCGGATAGAGGAGGTAGTAGAAGAGCTTCATCGGCGGGGCGAGGAACAGCGAGAGTCGCTCGGTCTGGGCGATCGCGAGCGTCTTCGGCGCGAGTTCGCCGAAGACGACGTGGAGGAACGTGATGATACTGAAGCCGATAGCGAAGGCGACGAAGTGGAGCGTCCCCTCGGGGAGAATCGGAGCCAGTACGGGTTCTATGAGCGACGCCACGGCGGGTTCGCCGACCCATCCCAGTCCCAGTGACGCGATGGTGATACCGAGTTGCGTCGTCGCGAGGTAGTTGTCGAGGTTCGTCATCACCTCTTGGAGCGTCTCCGAGCCGGTTCGCCCCTCTGCGGCGAGCTGTTCGACCGACGTTCCCCGAATCCGGACGAATGCGAACTCCGAGGCGACGAAAAAGCCGTTCAGAACCACGAGAAACAGCGCGACGAGGATCTGTGCCGCCGAGAGCACCACGTCTACCATCGGTGCTGCCGAGACGTACCGTCGTTCGATCGTAGCGTGTCCATACCGGTTCCTCTCGCTCCATCTACTAAAACGTCTAAATAGTCCGCGGAGGACCGCCCGCCGTTATCGGCGAAGTTGAGAAGAACGCGTGCAAGATAGGCGCTCTGTATTCAGCACACTCGCCAGAACATGTCAGAAGACAGTAATTTCGGTAGAGCGACTCCGAGAGTGGGCCACAGGCGGAGACGGGCTCTTTCGAGCCGTCCTCGTGCGAGCCCGCGTCTCTTCGCTTTCGAAGCCGACGCGGCACCAGCGACACTCGGCGACGAACTTCGAGAGTGGTTCTTCGTGCTCGGGTTCGTCGTCGCTCGCTTTCAGGTCGGCGCCGTCGGTGCCGGTGCTCGAGCGGATTCGGTCGGCCCTCGGTGTTTTCGACCTTGCTGGTGACGGAGTC
>NZ_WPCD01000075.1:0-15136 GCF_009741955.1 Halogeometricum sp. CBA1124
GAGGCCGAACTCCACGTCGTCGGCGGCGGCCACCCCGAGTCGTACGAACGGACCGAGGGCGTCACCGTCCGCGGCTACGTCGAGGACCTCTCGGACGCCCTCGCGCCGGCGTCCGTCTACGTCCAACCGTCCCGGATGGACACGTTCCCCGTGAGCGTCCTCGAGGCGATGCGCGCCGGCCTCCCGCCCGTCGTCACCGACACGACCGGCACCCGGTCGGAGGCGCGCCGCATCGACCCCTCCTTGGTCGTCTCGCCGACGCCGGCGTCCATCGCCGAGGGCGTCGCCACGTACTTCGACCGCGCGCCCGCGGAACGGCGGCGACTGTCCGACCGCGCCCGCGAACGCGGGTCGACGTTCGACGCCGACTCCCGGAGGGCCGCGTTCGCCGAGGCGTTCCGCCGCGTACTCGAAGCACTTTAAGGCCACAGCGCCGAGTGACCCAGTATGACCGTCTACGTCGTCGGCCTCGACGGTGCCGACTGGTCACTCCTCCGACGCTGGATGGACGACGGGCACCTCCCGGCGTTCGAACGGTTGACCGCCGAGGGCGTCGTCGGCGACCTGGAGAGCACGCTCCCACCCATCACTTTTCCCGCGTGGAAGTGCTACTCGACCGGCAAGACTCCCGGCAAACTCGGCGTGTACGAGTGGTTCGCGTTCGAACGCGACGACTGCGAGATAACGACGAACGACTCCTCGGACTTCCGGTCGCGCGAGTACTGGGACGTCCTCGCCGCCGCGGACCGGCGGGCGGCCACCGTCAACATGCCGACCACGCACCCGCCGCGGACGGCCGAGGGCGTGTTGACCGTCGCCGGCAGTCCCGCCTCCGAGCGCGGCGAGTTCACCGCGCCGTCGTCGCTGAAGTCGGAACTGCTCGACGCGGTGCCGAACTACCGGACGAAACCCGACCTCGTCCTGAGCGAGGCCGGCCCCGACGAGTTGATAGCCGAGGCGCGGACGCTGGCCGACCAGCGGTTCGACGCGGCCGAGTGGCTGGCGACCGAGAAGGACTGCGAACTCGTCCACACCACCGTCTTCGTCACCGACACGGTCCAGCACCGCCTCTGGGACCGTCCCGACGACGTGCGCCGCCTGTACGAACGCATCGACGACAGACTCGGCGAACTCCTCGACCGAGACGACACCGAGGCCGTCTTCCTCATGAGCGATCACGGCTTCGTCGAGATAGACGAGACGTTCCTCGTCAACCAGTGGCTGGCCGACCGGGGCGAACTCGTCGTCGGCGAGGACTCCAAGCGCGGCGCACTCGCGAGCGTCGGACTCACGGAGGAACGCCTGAAGTCGCTCGTCGGCCGCCTCGGACTCGTCAACCTCGCGCAGGCGCTGGTGCCGGAGTCGGTGCAGCGACTGTTCCCCAGCGAGAGCGGCCGCGTCTCCGTCCAGGACGCCCCCATCGACTGGGACGAGACGAAGGCCATCTCGCTCGGCCGCGGTCCCGTCTACGTCAACGACCGCGCGTTCGACACCGCGTCGGCCAAGGAGGAGTACCTCTCCGAACTCGCGGGGGCCATCGAGTCGCTGGAGACGCCCGACGGCCGACCGGTCGCCGCCGCGGTCCACCGCCCCGCGGACGTCTACACCGGCGAGATGGCGCGGTCGCCGGACCTCGTCGTCGAGTACACCACCGGCGTGGACGCGCCCGAATCGCTCGGCGGCGAGGTGTTCGGCGAGCGGTTGGAGTGGCTGGCGACCCACCGGCGCACCGGCGTGTTCGCCGCGTGGGGCGAGGACGTGGCGATGGCCGACGACGCCGTGGACCTGACGCTGTACGACCTCGCGCCGACGGTTCTGCACTACCTCGGTGCCCCCGTTCCCGCGGACGTCGACGGCGACGTGGTGGACGCCGTGCTGGCGGGCGACGCCGCCGACCGCGCGGTCGAGACCGGACCGGCGACGGCCGTCGGTACCGGCGACAACCGGGCCGACCAGCGAGACGTCGAGGAGACGCTGAAGAGCCTGGGGTACGTCGAATGAGCAACCCGCTGCAGCGCTTCCCCCGCCTGAACAACGCGTTCGTCAACACGCGCCACAAGGTCAAACACTGGCTGGAACGCCGGGACAGGGACGTCTCGTACGACGCGACGGTCGGGGACCCGCGGAACGTGCTGTTCGTCGTCGTCGACTGCCTCCGCGCGGACCACGTCTCGGCGTTCGGACACGACCGGCCGACGACGCCGACGCTGGACGCGTTCGACGGCGCGGCGTTCTCGCACGCCGTCGCGCCGAGTCCGTGGACGTTCCCCTCGGTCCCGTCGTTGCTGTCGGGTCGCTACCCGCACGAACACGGCGGCCGGTTCGAGACGGAGTACAGGGACCTCTCGTCCGAGCAGTTCCCCGCGCGACCCACCGCGTCGGTGCCGACGATTCCGGAACTCCTCGAATCGGCCGGCTACGACACGGCGATGCTGACCGCGATTCCGATGGCGGCGAAGGCGACGGGCGACCGCTTCCAGACGGTCGACATGCGCTACACGCCGGCCGCCGACCAGGTGTCGAGAGCGCTCGACTGGATAGACGGCCGGGACCGGTGGTTCCTCCACCTCCACCTCGGCGACCCGCACGCGCCCCTCGACGTGCCCGCGGACCACCGCGAGACGTTCGACGTGCCGGACGTCGAGGGCCTCGAAGACTGGCGCTTCCGCGAGGAGGCGTCGGGCGAGGGGTTCGAGGCGTACGCCGGCGCGCGACGGCGCGCGTACGACGCGTCGGTCCGCGGGGCCGACGACGAACTGGCGCGCCTCCTCGACGCCGTCCCCGACGACACCGTGGTCGTCGTCTGCGGCGACCACGGCGAGGCGTTCTGGGAGCATCCGTCGCTGGAACGCCGCCTCAACGACGACCCCCGCGGGTTCTACGCCACCGACCACGGACACAGCGTCCTCGAAGAAGTCGTCCGCGTGCCCCTGTGGGTCGACGCGCCGTCGCTGCCGTCCGGAACGTCCGACGAACGCGTCTCGCTGGTGGACGTGGTTCCGACGGTCCTCGACGCCCTCGACGTGGCGGACGCGCCGGCGACGACGGGGGCCGAACTCGGCGCTCCGGACCCGTCCCGACCGGTCCTCTGCGAGGAGACGGCGTACGGCTACGACCAGCGCGCCGTCTGGGTGGACGACGCGAAACTCGTGGTCGTCCCCGGCCTCGACGAGGCGGTCTGGTTCGACCTCTCGGCGGACCCCGGCGAGTCAGACCCGCGCGAGGACGTGCCCGAGGACCTCCGGGCGGCACTCGACTCAGTCGACGCCGGCGTGTATGGCGAGGAGACGATGGACGTCGACGACGCGACCAGAGACCGACTCTCGGAACTCGGCTATCTGGAGTAGCAGTAGCGCCCGGGGTCACCGGCGGCGCATCGCCCGCGCTCGGACGCCTCCCCCGCGGAACCGACATATATTTGTTCGGCGTCGCCGAAGGCAGTATTTAAATGGTCAACGTCTGCATCGTCGTCCTGGACGCGGTGAGAGCGGCCAATCTGTCCTGCTACGGCCACTCCCGTCCGACGACGCCGAACATCGACTCGGTCGCCGACGAGTCGGTCGTCTTCGACGCGCCATCTCCCCCGCCCCCGTCACCCTCGACTCCACCGCCTCCCTCTTCACCGGCCTGTACCCCGGCGACCACCGGGCCGGCCAGCGCGGGACGCTCGACGTGGACGTGCCCCACCTGCCGGAACTGCTGGCGGACGCCGGCCACGAGACGGGCGCGGTGACGACGAACCCGTTCGTTACCCCCGGGTTCGGGTTCGACCGCGGCGTCGACCGGTTCGACGCCGTCGAACACCGGTTCGAACGGGGGATGAACGTCCGGAAGTTCTTCAACGAGCACAAACACCTCCCGAGCCACCGGCGCTACCTCAGCTTCCTCCGCGCGTCGCTGGACCGGAACTTCCTCTCGCACGTCGGCAACGGCCTCCAGTTCCGCTTCGAGTTGTTCGGTGCTGACGACGACAACGGCGCGACGGAGACGACGCGGGCGGCGGCGTCGTTCTTCGACGACGCCTCGGAGCCGTGGTTCCTGTACGCCCACTACAGCGAGGCGCACATGAAGGACGTCCGGCACCTCTACAAACTGCCGCGAGCGGACCGCTACCGGTTCGTCGACGAGGACCGGGTGGACGACGTCGGCGTCCAACAGCATCCCGACGGCGAGTATCCGGCGGACTCGATGGACGTCCACGAACGCCTGTACGACGGGTCGATACGTTACCTCGACCGGCACGTCGGCCGCCTCGTGGACGACCTGAAGGAGCGCGGCGAGTGGGACGACACGCTGTTCGCGATAACGGCGGACCACGGCGAGTGTCTGGGGGAGTACGGCGCGATGGGTCACGGTCACCTGTACGAACCCGGCGTCCGCGTCCCGTTGGTCGTCAAGCCGCCGGCGGAGATGGACGAGGACCCGGGACGCCGGGACGGACGCGTCAACACGCTGGGTCTGTACGCCACCGTCGCCGAACTCGTCGGCGCGGACGCGGACCACGCGCAGGTGCCGAGCGTCTTCGCGGACCACGAGCACGTCCTCACGCAGGACTACTCGGGGTCGTGGAGTTGGAGCCGGTACGGCGACGACACCGCCGGACAGCACGCCCTGTACGTGGACGACCTGAAGCTGATTCGGCAGGGGGAGTCCGTCGAACTGTACGACACGACCGAAGAGGAGTTCGAGGCCGGACCGCCGCTCTCGGACCACCCGCGACGGGAGGAGTTGGTGGAGACGCTGGACGCCTACCTCGACTCGTTCGACGAGTCGACGGAGAGCATCGACCGAATCGACGTGGACGAGAGCGCGAGCCAGCGACTCGAAGACCTCGCTACCTCTGAGAACGCCGGGCGGCCGCTACTCCAGGTAGCCGAGTTCGCGCAGGTGCTGTTCGACCATCTCGTCGTCCTCGTCGACGCCGCCGTCGCCGCTCCGCAGGGCGGCCATCCGCTCTTGATGTTCGTCCAGTCGGTCGGTCAGGTCGGCGTACTCGGGGGGCGCGTCGTCCACGCGGTTGTCCTCGGGGGCCTCCGCGGGCGTCGCGCGGACGTCGTAGAGGAACTCCCCGTCGTCGCCGTGGCGCATCAGCTTCCAGCCGTCGGCGCGGCGGACGTAGCTCCGCGTGTAGTCTATCTGCCGCCCCACGTCGCCGAAGGCGAACTCGCGGGCGTCGGCGTCGCCGCGCGCGACGGCCAGCGCCGACTCGCCCTGCCACGCCGCCGTCGCGTCGAGGCCGACGGCGTCCGTCAGCGTCGGTGGGAGGTCGATGAGGCGGACCTGCCCGTCCACCGTCCCCGTCTCGTCGACGCCGTCCACGACGAACGGCACGCGGACGATGCCCTCCCAGAACTCCGGCGGGTGGCCCGCGTGGCCGTGTTCGCCGACGAGTTCGCCGTGGTCTGCGGTGAGGCAGACGACGGTGTCGTCGCGAATCCCGCGTTCGTCCAGTTCGGACAGCAGCGACTCGAACTGGTCGTCCGTGTACGCGCACTCGGCGTCGTAGAGTCGGCGTATCGTCTCCCACTCTTCCTCGGTCATCTCCTCGGGGTGGTGCGTCCCTTCCGGGAGAGGCGGCGGCACTCGGCGACGCTCTCGGGGTCGTCGAGGAACTGCCGCTGGTACTCGTCGGGCGCCTCGTAGGGGTGGTGGACGTCCATGTAGTGGAGCCAGACGAACCAGTCCTCGTCGTCGTCGCGTTCGGCGATCCAGTCGAGGGCTCGTCGGTTGAGCGACTCGGCGCGTTCGTACTCGCTCTCGTTGCCCGTCGTCGTGGACCAGAGCGCGTCGACACGGGTGTAGACCCGCTCTATCGTCTTGAACAGGGCGCCGTCCTTGTCGAGGTTCGACTGGACGAACTGCTTCAACTTCCCCGCCTCGGTGGTGCTACTGGCGTCGTGCATCCGGTCGAACCCGCGGTCGAAGTGGTACGACCCGCTGGCGAAGTGGTTGTCCGTGTACCCGCTCGTCGCGTAGCCGGCGTCGCGCAGTCGTTCGGCGAGGGTGACGACGCCGCCGCCCTCGGCGGGGATGCCCAGTCCCTCGATGCTCGCGAAGTGGCGGCTCGCGTGAATCGCGGGGAACGACGCGGGCGTCGCCGGGCCGTTGGCGACGCACTCGGTGAACTCCAGGGCGTCGTCGGCGAACGACCGGGTGAACGGCATGACCTCCTCGTTGACGCGGTCGGCGCGGAGCGAGTCGACGGTGACGAGCAGGACGTTCATGCGTCCCCCTTTTCATCGGACGACAAAAGCGCTCTGTACTCCGACGCGAGACGCTCGGCGACGTCGTCCCAACCGAGGAGCGCCGACGCGTCCGGGACCGCATCGCTCGCCGCCCCGACGGCGGCCGCGACGGGGGCCGGCGCGACGGAGTCGACGCCGACGCACCCGCGCCGCCCGGCCCAGTCGACCAGCGCGCCCGACTCGCGGACGACGCAGGGCGTCCCCGCCGCGATGGCCTCGGCGACGGTCATGCCGTAGGACTCGAACTCGCTCAGCGTCAGGTAGACGGCCGCGCCGGCGTACAGTCCCGGCAGCGCGCCGTCGTCCACGTAGCCGAGGAACTCGACGCGGTCGTCGACGCCCTCCCGCCGGGCGATTCGGCCCAACTCCTCGCGGTACGGCCCGCTCCCGGCGACGAGCAGGTCGTAGTCGGGGAGGTCCGCGAGCGCTCGAATCGCGTGCTGGACGCCCTTGTACTCCTCCAACCGTCCGACGGTGAGGAGGTACGGCCGGTCGCGGTCCGGCGGGTCGGCCGCGGCGAAGCGCTCGACGTCCAGTCCGTTCGGCACCACCGTCGCCTCGACGCCGAAGTCGGCCGCCAACCGCTCCCGCTCCCACTCGCTGACCGCTATCGCGGCGTCGGCGCGGCGGACAGCCCACCCGCCGACGGGACGGTACGCGGAGAGCAGTCTGTCGCGCACCGAGTCGGCGCTGGCGCCGTGGTAGTGGGTGGTGACGACGAACGGCCGGTCGCCGGCGCCGAGGGCGGCGAACAGGAGGGGGAACGAGTGGTAGTTGTGCGCGTGGACGACGTCCGCGTCGGCCCGGCGGACCGCCGCCGCGAGTTGCGGGCAGACGTGCATCGCGCCGCCGGGCGCGAGGCTCCGATACCGACGCACCCGGACGCCGTTCCGTCGCTCGCGCCGGAAACCGCCGTCGCCCGCGTCGGCGGCGAGGACGGTCACGTCGTGGCCGCGTTCGACCAGCCGTTCGGCTAGCTCGCGGACGTGCGTCTCCACGCCGCCGGACTGCGGCGGATACCGCGGCGTCACCTGCAGTAGCTTCATCGGTGGCTCCGACGGCTCACTCGTACACGTCGCGCAGTTCCTCGTCCACTTCCCAGACGGCCGACCCCTCGCCGCGGAGCAGTTTCACCGCGGCGAACAGCAGCGACACCTGCGTGTCGAACACCGCGTGGAACGGCTGGAGCGGGCCCAACAGGTCCCGAGACCCGAGGAGGGTGAACGCGCCGACGGCCGCGGGCACCGCGAGGCCGAACGGGCCGGCGACGAGGAGGCCGAACAGCGTCGAGAGCGTCACCGCGCCGGCGAGGAGCCACGGCGAGACGACCATGAACCACCAGTGAACGGGAGGACGACGCCGCCGTACAGGCCGTGCCGGCCGACGGCGTCGCGGTGCTGGAACAGGAGTCGCAGCAGGCCCATCGCGCGGCGGTCCTTCTGCGTGCGGCGCTTGCCGAACTCCGAGTGCGACGCCTCCTTGTAGCGCACGTCCGGGTCGAACAGGACGCGCTTGCCGTTGCGGCGGATGAGGAGGGCGAGTTCGGTGTCGTCGGCGATGGAGTCGGGGTCGATGGGGACGATGTCGTCGTTCTCGAACGCGGAGAACGGCCCGTGGAAGATGAGCGTCGAGTCGATGTGCGACTCCAGCGTCTGAATCTTCGCCTGCACGCCGCGGTAGCCCTCCTCCACGTCGCTCCCGCCGAGGACGTCCACGTTGCGGCCGGTCACGCGCCCACGTCGGGGTCGGCGAGGTTCGCGGCCGCCTCGCGAAGCGCGTCGGCGGCGACTTTCGAGTCGCAGTCCGTCTTGACGACCATCTCGTTCTCGGCGGCCGCGTACGCGTCGTTGAGGGCGGGCGCGAGGCCGCGGCGTTCGTCCTCCTCGATGAGGTTCAGCGTCGGCGCCTCCCGGTCGGCGAAGAAGTTCCGGACGATGTCGCGCGTGTCGTCGTCCGAGGAGTCCACGATGACGACTTCGACCTTCTCCATCGGGTAGTCCAGGGAGACCACGTCGCGGAGTTTGTTCTCGATGATTCGCTCCTCGTTGTACGTCGGCAGGACGATGCTCACCGTCGGTTCCGCCCGCCGCTTGTCGGCGGGCGACCCCTCGGGCTTCCAGACGGCGTACAGCGCGAGGTACAGCAGATACGGGAGTCCCGTCAGCGAGACGAGCCCCGCGATTGCGCCGAGAAATCGGCGGACGTACGTTCGCATGACCGGCGGTTTGCGGACCAGCACAAAAATCCCCGCGGTCGGCGGGCGGGCCGTCGCGGGGGCCGCGGCGGCGGCCGGGGGGACGCCCCTTCATCGACGGGTGACCGAGGACGCCGTTCGGCCGCAGACGGTGCCGGGGGCGTTCCGCAACCCCTTTTACCGATCCCTGTCGCAGTGTTGCCTAATGGACTACGACGACGTCTGCATCCTCATCCCGACGTACAACGAGGCCGAAACCATCGGCGACGTCGTCGACGACTTCCGCGAGGAGGGGTTCGAGAACGTTCTCGTCATCGACGGCGGGTCCGAGGACGGGACGGCCGAACTCGCCGAGGAGCACGGCGCGCGGGTCGTGATGCAGTCGGGGTCGGGGAAGGGGCAGGCCATCCGGGAGGCCGTCGAGTACCACGTCGACGCCCCGTACATCCTGATGCTGGACGGCGATGCGACGTACCGGGCGGCGGACGCCGAGGCGATGCTCGCCCCTCTGGACGAGGGGTACGAACACGTCATCGGCGACCGGTTCGCCGACATGCGCGACGGCGCGATGACGCGGTTCAACCAGTTCGGCAACCGCGTGGTCAACCGGGCGTTCGCCACCATCCACGGGCAGGACTACGAGGACATCCTCTCGGGCTACCGCGCGTTCACGCGCGCCTCGTTCGGTCGGATGACGCTCACCGCCGACGGCTTCGGCGTCGAGACGGAGATGGCCGTCGAGTGCGTCAAGCGCAACATCGAGACGACGGTGGTGCCCGTCTCCTACCTGCCGCGCCCGTCCGGGTCGGACACGAACCTGCGGCCCATCCGCGACGGCGGCATCATCTTCCTCGAACTCTACCGCCGGGCGAAGACGAACAACCCGCTCTTCTACTTCGGGAGCGTCGGCGGCGTCTCCACGCTCACGGGGGTCATCATCGCCGCCTACGTCGGCATCGAGTGGGTGACCGTCCGCGTCTCCCACGAGTGCTGGCCGTCGTCGCGGCGTTCGCCGTCATCGTCGGCGTGCAACTGCTGATGTTCGGCGTCCTCTCGGACCTCATC
This sequence comes from Halogeometricum sp. CBA1124, assembly GCF_009741955.1. NCBI lineage: Archaea > Methanobacteriati > Methanobacteriota > Halobacteria > Halobacteriales > Haloferacaceae > Halogeometricum > Halogeometricum sp. CBA1124. Next base: position 9,505 of record NZ_WPCD01000075.1, read on the forward strand.
CTCTCGCTGCACCGCGACACGCTCCGGAAGATAGACGAGGAACTCGACCGGTAGGAACCGGGAACGCGCGAACCGACGACGCCGGGGACTTCGCACGTCACAGACGCCCGGCGCACAGCCGTCGAAGCCGGGGGCCGGCGACGCCGCTGACGACGCCCGAGAGCGCGGCGCGACGACGACGCGGGAGAGACCGCTTCAGAACGGGAGCAGCGCGCGGAGTTGGCCGAGGATGTTGTTCGACGCCGACTGCCGGTACTCCTCGAACACCGGGTGGAGGTGGTCGAGCAGTTCCGCCTTGCTGGCGAAGCGAGATTGCGGCACCGACTCGAGCGCTTCGCTGAGGCGAACGGTCCCTCCGGCGGCGTTGTACGGCACGGCGACGTCGTCGAGTTCGCGGACGAGTTCGTCGGCGGTGACGGGGTAGGTTATGTCCGCCTCCGACAGGTCCTTCGCGAGTGCGGCGATGCCGAACTCGAGCGAGTCGGGTTCGTCGTCGTCCTGCGGTGGTGGTCGTGCGGCCATCAACGAGCGTTAGGACGCCGCGCGTGAAAAACCCCCGAACGACTCCGACCGTCCGTACCTGTTAACCGGTGGGAGGTCCTTCTGCCGGTACGACGATGACCGACTACACCACGGTGTCGATACCGAAAGACCTCGCCGAACGCGTCGAGACGACCATCGAAGGCACGAGTTTCTCCAGCACGAGCGACCTCGTCCGGTTCCTCCTCCGCAGCATCGTCATCCAACACCAGCGAGAGGGCAAACTCACCGAAGCCCAGTTCGAGGACATCGCCGAGCAACTGGCGGACCTCGGCTACCTCGACCGCTGAGGGACTCCGGCCGCCGCCGCGGACGCCCGCGTCCGCACCGTTCGGTCGGCACCCGCCTGCCGGCCGCGACCGGTCGGTTCAGTCACCGACCAGCGACTCCTGCGGCGGGTCGGCGTCGAGTACGTCCAGCGACAGGCGCTTGCCCGACCGGTCGAAGGCGGCGACCGACTCGGCGTCCCACGGGGGGACGGCCACGAGGACGGCGGCGGCGAAGTCGTCCTCCCGGGTGGGTTCGGCGGGCCCCTGCGGGTGCGAGACGAACTTGGCGCGCCCGCGACCGGCGGGCGTCCCGAGGTCCATCCCGAACACCGCCCGGACGGACTGCCCGGCCTCGGGCATGTAGAAGTGGCTCAGCACCGGCGTCTCCGATGCCACGTCCAACTCCTCTTCGAACTCCCCGGCCGGCGTCGTCGCGAGGACCACCGTGACCCGTTCGGGTTCGGCCTCGGACGCCATGTCGAGGAGGGCGTCGTGCAACCCGCGCGTGATGAAGACCACACTCTCCGTAGTACGTCGGCCCTAAAAACGTGCCCGGGTCGAAGCGTCTCCGGGTCGGCGCTCGGGAGCGCAGACCGCGGTTCGGCCGCTCTACGCCCCCTACGACAGCATTCGCTCCAGCGCCCGCCGGTACGCGCCCGGGAGGTTCGACCGGGCGTGGCGAGGGCGTCGTGCAACGCCGTCGCCGCGTCGTCCGTGACGCCGGCGCCGTGGCCGACGAGGACGCGGTCCGGTTCGAACCGCCGCAGGACGCGCCGCGGCGGGAACGGGCGGAGCATCGGGTGGACGCCGAGGCGTTCTCCCGGCGCGCAGAAGTACGACGCCGTCCCGACGGCTTCCGGAACGACGAGCGTTCCCGACGACTCCTGGTAGAAGCCGACCTCCTGCCACGGCGGGACGGACTTGTCCAGCACGGTGAACGCGTCGAACCCGGAGTCGGCGAGGCGGCGGCCGAAGCGTTCGACGGGCGCGTCGATGTCGTCCGCGACGTCGGTCATCCAGTCGGCGACGTACACCGACACGTCGTGTCGCCGCGCCAGTTTCGCGGCGTCGCGTTTGTGTCGATCCAACCCGACGACGACGCCCGACACCTCGCCGTACTCCGCGACGAGGTCGTCGAGGCCCTCGGAGTCGACGGGGTCGAACAGCCAGACGCCGCCGTCGTCGCCGACGACGGCGTGACTCGCCCGTTGCATCTCCTCGTCGGGGTGCGCGAGCCAGCCGACGCCGCCGTCCCACCGGTCTATCTCTCGATACTCGGCCGTCCCGCGACCCTTCATCGGCATACCTGCCTGTGGGGGGCGACGAGGGATAAATCCGCCCGCCGTGGAAGGGGTTGCCCGTCCCGAAGGTGCTTTACCGGGCGGGTCGCGCGCCGCGTCGTCGGGCCCTCGGGGCGGTCGCTCCCGTGCACGTCGCGTCCGAGGGGACGGGACGATATTTCAGCCCCCGACCCGTAGGACGGCCATGCTCACCCGTCTCTGTCGTCTCGGTCTGGAGGCCAAGTATCTCGGGGCGGCCCGGGAGTTCTACGAGACGCGCCTCGGACTCGCGCCCGTGGCCGAGTCCGACGCCGCCGTCGCCTACGCCGTCGGCGAGACGACGGTCGTCTCCGCCGCCCCGTCTCGACCCCGCGCGGCGGCGTCCACACGCACTACGCGTTCTCGACCACGCGCGAGGCGTACGACGACTGGCTGGCGTCGCTGTCGGACCTCGACCCCGTCGAGTTCAGCTTCGGCAGTTCCCGGTCGCTGTACGTCTACGACCCCGACGGCAACTGCGTCGAAATCGGCGGCGTCGACGACGCGGTGCCCGAGGACGCGGGGTCGGCGTCCGCGACGCGACCGCTGACGGGCATCTTCGAGGTGGTGCTGGAGGTGACCGACCTCGAACGCGCCGAGGCGCAGTTTCGTTCGCTCGGCTTCGAGGTGTCCGACAGGGGGGAGGAACGGCCGCGCGTGCGCCTCTCCGGACCCGTGGACCTCGAACTGTGGGAACCGCAGTTGGGCATCGCCGACGCTCGGGGCGGACTGCACGTGGACCTGACGTTCCGGACCGACGACCCGCGGGCGGCGGTGGAGGCGGGCGGACCGTGGGCCGCCGGCCCCGAGGTAGTCGGCGGCGGCGCAGACGATGGCGCGGAGACGGGTGACGGCGCGGCGGTGGGTGGCGACACGGAGGGACTTCGCGTGCGCGACGCCGACGGCCACGTCCTCACGTTCGTCACCGACTGCTGACCGGCGCGGTCGGCGCGTCGGCGGGTCACCTGCGTGCCGTCGCGTTCGGCGGGTCGGATACGGGACGACGACGCGGGCGTCCGTCAGAGTCGGTCGGTGTCGATGTTCACGCCCGGCGGCGTCACGACGAGGAACTTCCGGAAGTGCATCAGTTGGCCGTCCATGTCCTTTATCTCGCGTGCGAACCCGGTGGCGAGTTCGTTCAGGTCGCCCTCGACGGCGAGGAACAGGACGTTCCCGTCGTCGACGGCGGCGATCCACTCCTGCGGGTCCGTCTCGCCGTCGAGGACGCCCAGAATCACGTCGCCGGTCACTTCCTCCTCGTCGAGATGTTCCTCGGCCGACGAGAGGTCGAGGTTGAAATCGCTCATACCCGCTCTCATTGCGGAGGGGGACGAAAAGGGTTCGGTGCGACCCGGGTTCTCGACGTCGCGGGCGCGGCCCCCGACCGGGGGTCCACGTTCGTCCACTGCGGGGCGCGCGCGAGCCGACGGAACCTTCAATTCACAAATTCCACGGCGAAAATTTCAGAGACCACGCCGTGCTAACACGTCTGGCCGCCCGGTCGATATAAGGACATATGTATTCCTTCCACTCAATGGCACGCGTTTACGTCGTGCGGTTTCGCCGATTCGACCGGTCACCGCGAGATACTGTGTACCGTTCGTGAGGCTGTCGCAGGGAAATGCTTTTATATGTCCCGGCGGCTCGGATGTGATACGATGTCTCAACGACACACGGAGGACACTTCGTCGGGCTCCCCGGCGGGTCGAGTTCTTCCAGGGCACGTTAGCCCACATTACTGAATCGGAGATTGACGGTGTACGGATTTTCGACACGACGCTGCGCGACGGCGAGCAGTCGCCACGCACCTCGTTCAGTTACGAGGAGAAGCGCGACATCGCGGCGACGCTAGACGAGATGGGGACGCACGTCATCGAGGCGGGCTTCCCGGTCAACTCGGACGCGGAGTTCGAGGCAGTCAGCGACATCGCCGCCGCCACGGACACGACCGTCTGTGGGCTGGCTCGCGTCGTCGACAAGGACGTGGAGGCCGCTCTCGACGCGGGAGTGGGGATGGTCCACGTCTTCGTCAGCACCAGCGACGTGCAGTTGGCCGACTCGATGCACGCCTCCAAGGAGGAGGCGGTCGAGCGCGCAGTCGAGAGTGTCGAACGAGTGAAAGACGCCGGCGTGGAGGTCATGTTCTCCCCGATGGACGCCACCCGAACCGACGTGGAGTTCCTCGGCGAGATTCTGTCCGCGGTGGACGACGCCGGCGTCGACTGGGTGAACATCCCGGACACGTGCGGCGTCGCCACGCCGACGCGCTTCGCGGACCTCGTCCGCGAAGTCCGCCAGCACACCGACGCGCACATCGACGTGCACGCGCACGACGACTTCGGACTGGCCACTGCGAACGCCATGGCGGGCTTCGAGGCCGGCGCCGCGCAGGCGCAGGTATCCGTCAACGGCATCGGCGAACGCGCGGGCAACGCCGCCTACGAGGAGGTCGTCATGTCGGCGGAGTCCCTGTACGACGTCGACACGGGAATCGACACCAAACGCATCACGGAACTGTCGCGCATCGTCGAGGAGGCGAGCGACATCCCGGTGCCGGCGAACAAGCCGGTCGTCGGGCGCAACGCCTTCAGCCACGAGAGCGGCATCCACGCGGCCGGCGTCATCGAGAACTCGGACACGTTCGAGCCGGGCGTGATGACCCCCGAGATGGTCGGCGCCGAACGCGAGTTCGTGCTCGGCAAACACACCGGCGCGCACTCCGTCCGCAAGCGACTGGAGGACGCCGGGTTCCGACCGGACGACGGCGAGGTCCGCGCGGTGACCCGACGCGTGAAGGACACCGGCGCGGAGAAAGAGCGCGTGACGACCGACGTACTGACGCGCATCGCCGACGACGTGGGCGTCGACCACGAGGACGACTCCGAGCACGAGGAGGTCCGAGCCTGATGCCCCGCGCCCCGTTCGCTCGCGACGGTGAGCAGCGGGTGCGCATCCACCGACCGAGCGGCAGCAATCGTTGCGCCGCGCGAAACGTTGATTACGGTGCGAGAGAATCGACCGCACACGATGCGACAGCAGACCGTCACCGGGTCGGCCGCCCCCGCACAGTGGGGACGCGCCACCGACGGGGTCGCTGTCCGGTCGCTCATTATCGTAGGGGCCGCCTAGCCCCTTCCATCCTCACACGCTCGACGTTCGACGTTTCGCACGGCACACCGCCGCAGAGAGATTCCCAGACCACGCAGATGGACAACCCAGACCGTACACGCGACCGACGACCGTACCGACAGACGACCACACCGAACGGAGGTGACCGATGAGCGAATCCGCGCCGCCGAAACCGGACGACGAGGAGGCGGCGGACGAGCCGACGCCCGTCACGACGGGCGCTGCGTCCGTCGTCCGCGCCCTCGAGAACGCCGGCGCCGAGGCGCCTCGGCGTGCAGGGCGGGGCCGATCGATGCCCGTCGACGACGCGCTCTACGACTCCGGCATCCGCCACGTCACGATGGCGCACGAACAGGGCGCGGCGCACGCCGCGGA
>NZ_WPCD01000324.1:0-2181 GCF_009741955.1 Halogeometricum sp. CBA1124
GTCGAGAACACCGGCGACCGGGCCGGGACCGAAGTCGTCCAGGTGTACCTCAGAGACCCGGTCGGCAGTCGCGCGCGGCCGGTCAGGGAGTTGGTCCGCTTCGAGAACGTCGACCTCGACGCCGGCGCGTCGGCGACCGTCTCGTTCGACCTGACGGCGGCCGACCTCGCGTTCTGGACGGCCGACGAGGCCTACGCCGCGGAACCCGGCGAGTTCGAGGTGCAGGTCGGCCACGCGGCCGACGACATCGCCGCGGTCGAGACGTTCGAACTGGTCGAGTGAGGCGGTCGGCGGATCGGTCGCCGCCGACTGCGCGCGAGGGTTCGGTCGCCGCCGACTGCGCGCGAATCGGCCGGAGCTGTCAGCTTCCTGTCGAACGCCGTGTCAGAAGCCACGACGACGACCGGGAAGGATAGTTTCGAGTACAAGAGCGTGATGGCCGGGTGAACAGACAGTTTCGATGTATTTGATGTACGGCTGGCAGTATTTTTTTCCAACCCAGAAGGCACTTATAACAAGGGCGATGCATCCGAGATACCCCTACCCGAGGGACGCAATCCGAGTACGTCGCCGTGCGCCTCCGAGCAGTCGGGCTCGGGCGGTCGTAGGCCAAAGCTTGCGTTCCGTCGCAGTCTCCAACTATGAGTGAAACATCGAAACTCCGCGCAGTCACCCTCGCGGCGCTGATGGTCTGCTCCGTCTTCGCAGGAGCCATCGCGTTCTCGGGGTCGGCTGCCGCCGACAACCACGAGTTCACCTACGAAGGTGGCGCGGCCCACTACCAGACCGGTGGTCAGGCCGTCGTCGAAGTACCGTTCAACAGCAACGTCGATAGCGCCAGTCTGACGGCAGCGAACTTCACGCTGACCGACGACGACGAGAACGTCTCCGACGCTATCACCGACATCTCCGCGAGTGGCGGTACGGTGACCGTCGAGACGAACGAGGTCGTCCGTTCGAACGACCTCGAACTCGAACTCTCGGGCGACATCCGCAACGCGACCGGTGAGACGCTCGCGAACGACGGTACCTACGACGTCGACTTCGCGGCCGTCACCGTGGGCGCGGACGGCGACGTCAACGCCTACAAGGGCTCGAAAGTCGCCGTCGTCGCCGACAGCGGCTCGACCGACGTCGAAATCGTCGGGACGGACGACGACAACAACTACTTCCGCTCGGGCAACACGGGCACGAACAGCGAAGTCTACATCTTCGACACGTCGAACCGTCAGCTCGGCGAGTACGAGGTCACCTACGAGAACGGCTCGACGGCGACCGTCACGGTCCGTCAACTCGGCCTCAGCGCCAACATCGACGACACGAACATCACGACCGACGACGACGTCGAGGGTAACGTGACGGCGAACGCGGGCAACCGCGACGTCGACGTCGTCCTCCTCGACGGCGACGACGACGAAGTCGCCTCCGACACCGTGTCCCTCAGCGGGCAGGGCGAGGCCGACTTCAGCTTCGACGTCTCCGACACGGGCGACTACACGGTCGAAGCGACCGACCTCGACTCCGGCGTCACCAACGAGTCCGAGTCCATCACCGTCTCGAAAGCCGGTGAGGGTCGCGCAGACGTCGCAGAGGGCGTCGTCACCGAGCAGCGCGGTGACATCGCCAACATCACCGTCGACCTGCAGAACACCGACACCGCGACGCTGACCGTCGGCGACGACGACGTCGGCTACCGCACGAACGTGACCGTCGAGGACGGCTCCGACGACGGTCAGGTCACGGTCCAGTTCAACACCTACGAGGCCTCCATCGGGAACGCGCAGAACGCCTTCGAGGTGGCAGACTCCGACGACTCCATCGAGAACGTCGAACCCGACAGCCAGAACCAGATCGACTCGCTCCTCGACGCGGGCGAGTACCCGCTCGAAGTCCGCTCGGGTGACGACGCCTCCGTCGACGCCGAGGGCGTCGGCACGCTCGTCCTCGAAGAGCGCAACACGAGCGCGCTCGACAGCTGGACGGCCGCGTCCGGCACCGACTTCGAGGACACCGAAGCGGTCTACGAAGCGGTCCAGAACAGCAACCTCACGCAGGACGACCAGATAGCGTACGGTGACCTCGCCGTTCACCAGCTTCAGCCTCCGGCCTCGAAGGAGCGATCGACGCGAACGACGACGACGCGGACGTCCGAGTTCTGGTCGCTCGAACAGAGCGGCGGCG
>NZ_WPCD01000346.1:0-1636 GCF_009741955.1 Halogeometricum sp. CBA1124
CGTCGTCGTCGTCGAGGACGACGGGTCGGCCGCCGTCGCCGCCGGTGCGCACCGCGGGGTCCAGCGGAATCGCACCGAGGAACGGCATCCCGTTCTCGGCGGCGAACGCCTCGCCGCCGCCCGCGCCGAAGATGTCGTGCGCCGACCCGCAGTCGGGACACCGGAACGACGACATGTTCTCGACGATGCCGAGGACGTTCGTGTCGTGCTTGCCGAACATCTGCAGGCCCTTGCGCGCGTCGTCGATGGCCACGTCCTGGGGCGTCGTCACGATGACGGCACCCGTGAGAGGCAGCGTCTGGAGGACGGTCAACTGCGTGTCGCCCGTCCCCGGCGGCAGGTCCAGAATCATGTAGTCGAGTTCGCCCCACTCGACGTCTTCGACCAACTGGGTCAGGAGTTTGTGGACCATCGGGCCGCGCCAGATTACTGGGTCGTCCTCGCCGACGAGGAAGGCCATCGACATGAGTTTCATGCCGTACCGCTCCGGCGGGACGATGCGCTGTTCGCCCGTCGCCTGCGGCGCCTCGTCGGCCGCGACCATCCGCGGGACGTTCGGCCCGTACACGTCGGCGTCGAACAGACCGACGCGCGCGCCGAGTTTCGAGAGGCCGGCGGCGAGGTTCACCGCGACGGTGGACTTGCCGACGCCGCCCTTGCCGGAGGCGACGGCGATGACGTTCTTCACGCCCGGGAGCACGTCCTCCTCGGCCGAGAGGTCGCGCGGAATCTTCGCCGTGAGGTCCACCTCGTAGTCGGTGTCGGCGAACTGTTCGCGGACTGCCGCGGCGACGTCCGTCTCGTGCGGCGAGTACGGCGCGCCGAGTGCGAGTGAGATGCGAACGACGCCCGCCTCGTCGTCCACTTCGACGGCGTTGACGAGTCCGAGCGAGACGATGTCGTCGCCGAGGTCCGGGTCGTCGACCGCCCGGAGTCGGTCGCGTACCGCTTCGTCGTCCATGCCACGAAGTGCGTGAGAGCCGCCGATAAGGGTTTTGAACGGGTGATGGGTCGGAATCCCGACTCGTACCGTCTCCGACGGCCGACCGTCTCTGCGTCGGACACGTCGCGGCAATTGTAACCGCATCTACTCCCGTTATCGGGCGCGGCGTAACCGCCACTAGTTACGAACTGGCGAGCGGCGACCGCGAATTTATCAACATCGAATACGAGAGTCGATACATGCTCGTGGACGACTTCGGACGCGAAGTGAGCGGCGTCCGCATCTCTCTCACCGACCGGTGTAACTTCGACTGCGTCTACTGCCACAACGAGGGACTCGGCGACACGCGCGGCCCGATGGAACCGTCGGACGACGAGATGTCCACCGACGACGTCGTTCGCTTCCTCGAAGTCGTCGAGGAGTTCGGCGTCGAGAAGGTGAAGTTCACCGGCGGGGAACCGATGCTTCGACAGGACTTAGAGGAGATAATCGAACGCACGCCGGACTCGATGGAGACGTCGCTGACGACGAACGGGACGTTCCTCCCGGGGCGCGCCGAGGACCTGAAGGCGGCGGGTCTCTCCCGGGTGAACGTTTCGCAGGACGCCTTAGACCCCGAAGCGTTCGCTGAGATTACGAAGTCCGGCGCGTACGACAAGGTGATGGAGGGCGTCGAAGCCGCCCTCGACGCCG
>NZ_WPCD01000151.1:0-8990 GCF_009741955.1 Halogeometricum sp. CBA1124
ACTCCCCCATCGAGACGCGCCTCCTCCGCGACGCGGCGGCCGCCGGGGCGACGGCGATTGACGGCGCGTGGATGCTCCTGTTCCAGGGCGTCGAGGCGTTCGAACGGTGGACGGGGCGGGACGCGCCCGTCCGACGCCATGAACGACGCGCTTCGCGCCGCCCTCGAATGAAGAGACGGCGAGGTAACGATTTTTAAATAATCGGCGTTCATACGGGAACACAATGGGCATATTCGACTCGATTAAGTCGTCGCTGCGGTCGCTTCTCGGCCGCGACGAAGGGTCTTCTACCGCGTCGTCTCAGCGAGAAACCCGCGTCTCCGTCGAACGGGACACGCGAGAGGAGGTCGATACGGAGTCCGAATCCGCCGTGAAAGAACCCGTCTCCGAGGAGACGGACGCGGCGGCGTCGACGGAAACGCTGGTGGACGAAGAAGCGGGTCGCGAACCCGGCGAGGCGGTCGAAGGCGTCGACGACGGCGGCGTCGGCGAGGATGCGGGCACCGAAGACGTCATCGAGGAGGCCGAACCCGCCGGCGACGACGGCGAGACGGCCGCCGAGAGCGAGACGGCCGCCGAGGACGAGGCGGCCGCGACGGGCGAGGCGGAGTCGGCCGCGTCCACGGACTCCATGGTGGACGACGATACCGAACCCGCAGAGGCCGCCGAACCCGCCGAAGCGTCGGCGAGACGTCGTCCGTCGAGGAGGTCGAGGCCGACGCCGAGGCGGCCGACGGCGCGGAGGAGACGTCCGAGGAGTCCGTCGCCGCCGAGACGGACGCCGCCGCGTCCACCGAGTCGCTCGTGGACGAGGAGAACGCCGACGAACCGACCGAACGGGCCGAACCCGCGGAGGCCGCCGGACAGCCACCGACCGGAGAGGAGGCGACCGGTGCCGAGGGTGAACCCGAGACGGACGAGAGCGAGGGTGCCGACGAGACGGCCGACGACGGCGGTGCCGCCGGCGAACCGGTCGAGAACCTGAAGGGCATCGGACCGGCCTACGCCGAACGCCTCGCCGACGCCGGCGTCGAGACGGTGGTCGACCTGGCAGACGCCGACGCCGAGTCGCTCGCCGAGGAGATAGACGTCTCCGAGAAGCGCGTCCAGCGGTGGATCGACCGCGCGACCGACGACGCGTAGAGACGGCTCCACCTGCCGCGAACGCGAAACCGTTTACTCCGTACCCGCGTACCTCTGGACATGACCGACTCGTCCGCGCCGAGCGTCGTCACCCGACGGGAGACGTTCCGCGCCGCCGCCGCGGACGCCCCCGCGGGTGCGCGGGTCCCCGTCGAACTCCACCGCACGGTCGACGACCCGTTCGACGCGTACCGCCGCGCCCGCGACGACGACGGCGACGGCTTCTTCCTGGAGACGACCGGCGGCCAGTCGGGGTGGGGCTACTTCGGCGTCGACCCCGTGGAGCGAATCCGCGTCGGCCCCGACGCGGAGACGGTGGCCGACGGTGACGAGGGAAGAGGGCCGACCGCGGCGGCGTCGCCGTCGCTCTCGACGCTCGACGCCGCCCTCGACGCGGAGTCGCTGGTCCGCGGCGAGACGGGCGTCGAGGTGCCGTACCCCTGCGGCCTGTTCGGGTGGCTCTCCTACGACGTGGCGCGCGAACTCGAATCGCTGCCGTCGCTGGCGGCCGACGACCGGAACCTCCCGCACCTCCGGCTGGGACTGTTCGACCGCGTCGCGGCGTGGGAGGAACCGCGGGACGAGGAGGCGACGACGCTCCGCGTGACGGCGTGTCCGACGGTCCCCGACGGCTGCGACGACCCGGCCGACGGGCGACTCGACGACCTGTACGACCGCGCCGTCGAACGGGCGCGCGAACTGGCCGACCGGGCCGTGGCCGGCGATTCGAGCGTTCCGGACCCGCCCGTCGCGGGCGACGAAGCGACGTTCGAGAGCGACTGCGGCCGCGCGGCGTTCCGTGACCGCGTCGAGCGAATCAAGCGGTCCGTCCGCGACGGCGACACGTTCCAGGCGAACGTCTCGCAGCGTCTGGTCGCTCCCGCCGTCGTCCACCCCGTCGCGGCCTACGACGCCCTCAGACGGGTGAACCCCGCGCCGTACTCCGGGCTGGTGGAGTTCCCCGAGGCGGACCTCGTGAGCGCGAGTCCGGAACTGCTCGTCCACGTCGCGGGCGACCGACTCGTCACCGAACCCATCGCCGGGACGCGGCCGCGCGGGGCGACCGACGCCGAGGACGCCGAACTGGAACGCGACCTGACGACCGACGAGAAGGAGCGCGCCGAACACGCGATGCTGGTGGACCTCGAACGCAACGACCTCGGGAAGGTGAGCGAGTACGGCAGCGTCGAGGTGTCCGAGTACCGCCGCGTGGACCGCTACTCGGAGGTGATGCACCTCGTCAGCGTCGTGGCGGGCCGTCGCCGCCCGGACGTCTCCGTCGCCGACGCGGTGGCGGCCGTCTTCCCCGGCGGCACCATCACCGGCGCGCCGAAACCGCGCACCATGGAACTCATCGACGAGGTCGAATCGACCCGCCGCGGGCCCTACACGGGGAGCATCGCCGCGTTCGGCTTCGACGACCGGGCGACGCTCAACATCGTCATCCGGACGCTCGTCCGCGTCGGCGAGGAGTACCACCTCCGTGTCGGCGCGGGCGTCGTCCACGACTCGGACCCCGACGCCGAGTACGACGAGACGATGGCGAAGGGCCGCGCCCTCGTGAACGCCGTCGACGAGGCACTCGCCGCGGAGGGCGCGGGATGCGGGTCGTCGGTGACGGCGACGCGGACGGGGACCGAGAGCGAGGCGCTCCCACGGGAGGTGCGGAATGACCACCGTCCTCGTCGTGGACAACTACGACTCGTTCGCGTACAACCTCGTCCAGTACGTCGGCGAGTTCGCGGACGGGGTGGTCGTCCGCCGCAACGACGCCGTCGACGTGGCGGGAATCCGCGAACTGGACCCCGACGGCGTCGTCGTCTCGCCCGGCCCCGGCACGCCGGCGGACGCGGGCGTCTCCGTCCCGGTGTTCCGCGACCTCTCGTACCCGACGCTCGGCGTCTGTCTCGGCCATCAGGCGCTCTGTGCGGCCCTCGGCGCGCCCGTCGGCCACGCCCCGGACGTCGTCCACGGCAAGCCGTCCGAGATACGCCACGACGGCGAGGGCGTGTTCGCCGGCCTCCCCGACCGGTTCGAGGTGGGCCGCTACCACTCGCTGGCCGTCGAACGCGCGGACGTCCCCGACGAACTGGTCGAGACGGCGTGGACCGACGACGACCGGCGCGTCGTGATGGGCGTCCGTCGCCGCGACAGACCGCACGTCGGCGTCCAGTTCCACCCCGAGAGCATCCTCACCGACGGCGGGAAGCGAATCGTCGAGAACTTCGTCGCGGCCTGCGGGGGCGACGATGACTGACGGCGGTGACTCGGCCGGCGACGCCGCCGCCGGCGAGAGCGGAGACGGAGACCGACTCCTGTTCCACGTGGACGGCGAACTCGTCCCCGCGTCCGAGGCGACGGTGAACGTGCGCGACAGGGGGTTCGCGTACGGCGACGCCCTGTTCGAGACGCTCCGCGCCTACGGCGGCGAGGTGTTCCGCTGGGAGGCGCACGCGAACCGCCTCGCCGAGGCGCCGGCGTCCTGCAACTCGACCATGGACTGTCGGACGCCGACCTGAAGCGCCGCGTGGACGAGACGCTGGCGGCGAACGGCCTCTCGGACGCCTACGTCAAACTCTCCGTGACGCGCGGCGTCCAACCGGGGAAGCTGACCCCGGACCCCGAGGTGGACCCGACCGTCGTCGTGCAGGTGAAACCCCTGCCCCGCGGCGGCCGAGGGAGCGACCCCGTGTGGGACGCGCCGGCGACGTTGCAGACGGTGAAGACGCGGCGCGTCCCCGACCGGGCGATTCCCGCGCGGGCGAAGACGCACAACTACCTGAACGGCATCCTCGCCCGTCTGGAACTCCGCGTCAGCGACGCCGACGAGGCGGTGATGCTCGACGACGACGGCCACCTCGCCGAGGGCGCGACGAGCAACCTCTTCTTCGTCCGCGACGACGCCCTCTGCACGCCGAGTCTCGAAGGCCCGGTCCTGCCGGGCGTCACCCGCGCCGAGGTGCTGGACATCGCCCGCGAGGAGGGGATTCCGGTCCGAGAAGGTCGCTACCGCCCGGACGACCTGCGCGAGGCGACGGAGGCGTTCGTCACGAACACGACGTGGGAACTCCGCCCCGTCGCCGCGGTGGACGGCATCGAACTCGGCGGCGTCTCCGAGCCCTCGGGGTCGGAGGCACGGGGGACCTCGTCCCCCGGAGGTCCGGTGACGACGCTCCTCTCGCGCCTGTTCGACGCCCGCGTGGAACGGGCGCACTACGGCGACTGAGGGAGGCGAGGCGCAGCGTCCGCCGATACCGCTACCTTTGAACCGCCCACCCCCTTACGCGGGGTATGGACGACGCGCGACGCATCGTCGCCGCCGACGAGGTGCCGTCGGACGGGACGGTGCTCTTCACGCTCCGGAACGGGTCGGAAACGGTCGAAGCTATCCTCACGAAACTCGACGACGGGGCCATCGTCGCCTTCGAGAACGCCTGCCCGCACTGGACCGACGTCCGCCTCGACAAGGGGTCCGGGGCGTACGTCAGAAACGGCGAACTGGTCTGCCAGAAGCACGGCGCGACGTTCCAACGCGACACGGGGTACTGCGACTTCGGCCCCTGCGAGGGGTCGATCCTCTCGACGTTCGACGTGACCGTCGAGGAGGGCGACGTCTACCTGACCGACGACGCGTTCGCGTTCGAGGGACTCGGCGGGTCCGGCGACGACGACCTGTCGTCGGGCAGTCGGATCGACTTCACCGGCAGTTGAAAACCGGTTCCGGTCGTCTCCGGGACGCCTCAGTCCAGTAGCGCGAGGACGACCAACCCGAGGCACAGTCCGCCGAGTGAGAACACCGCACCCAGTAAGCCGCCCGGGAGGGCGTCGTACCCGCGGTGTACGAGTTCGGTCTGGAGGAGGATGCTCCCGAGGCCGCCGAGGAGCGTGAAGACCGGCACCAAGAGCATCGCTCTCAGGGGATGGTTCCACTCGTCCCAGTTCCACGCGAGGCGGGTACGGACCTTCTGGAGGGCGTCGGACACGGCGGACCGACGCGGGTCGGGAGGATAAACGTTACTCGTCGGCGACACGATTCCGAACTCGCCGTCACTCGGCGACGAGACGCCTCGCTCAGAGGTCGAGTTCGGCAAAACCATCGCGGGAGGTAGATTTGAACTACGTCACTTCGCTCGCTGACGCTCGCTCCGTTCCTCAGTTCAAATCTACTCGGAGCCACTCACACCGACAGTCAAGCTGTCGCGCGAGACAAGACTCGGCGCTTGGAAGGTGACTGTCGGAGAGAAGTAGCGGGAGGTAGATTTGAACTACCGATCTCCGGGTTATGAGCCCGGCGGAATCTCCTGGCTATCCCATCCCGCTACATCAACGAAACCGTGGGTTACGGTTAAGGGTTGTGATTCGACCGCCGTGTGGTAGTTTCCACCTCGACTCACGCCCCGGCGATGCGCCACGTGAACACGCTCTCGGCGACGTAGTTCAGGAGCATCGACGCCCCGATGGCGAGCGGAATCGGCAGCAACTCCCAGACGTCGAACCCGAGGACGAGATAGGAGAACCCGGCCTCGCGGAACGCGCGGACGACGAGGAACTGGACGGCGAGGCCACCGCTTCTGACGACGTTCGAGGTGAGGAGTCGCCGAAGCGTCGGGAGGACTCCCTCGGCCGTCCCCGCGTCGGCGAACGTCCAGTGCTCGTTGATGAAGAACATCACGACGATGGCCACCTCCGCGCCGGCGAGTTTGGCGTACTCGTTCAGCACGTCGAACAGGACGATGAGCGCCGTCGTCGTCGTCACGTCGAACACCGCGCCGACGGCTCCCACGGAGGCGAACTTCCCGAAGCGGACGCCGGAGAGGAGGGCTGTGAGTCTGCTGTTGCTCATTCGGGAGTCTCGGCCGTCTCACCCAGTCGGTCCACGAGCGCGGGTTCGTGGTCCCGCGTCGATTCGATGAACGTGTGGAGGCTGTGCTCTTTGATGAGGCGCGCGCGGTGGCGCGAACTGAACAGCGCGCGAGCGAGTCGGTACGACGTGTCGACGGTGGAGACGGTCGAACCGGGGCGGTCCTCCCAGCGGACCGGCACCTCGACGATGCGTTCCCCGAGTGCGCCGGCAACGGCGATGAGTTCGATGTCCCACGCGAACCCGGCCTCGTAGAGGTGCGGGCGGATCGACCGCCACGCCGTCGTCGTGAGCGCTTTCGCGCCGCACTGGTAGTCGTAGAGCTGTTCGTCGAGGAGGCGGCGCGCCATCCACGCGAAGCCGTCGCCGAGGCGTCGCCGCGCGAACGTCTGGTGCGACGCGATGTCGGCCGCCGGGTGGCGTCGCGACCCCACGGAGAGGTCCGCGTCGCCCTCGACGACCGGTTCGACCACGGACGCCAACGACGGCGCGGGCGTGCTCCCGTCCGCGTCGGCGAACGCCAGCACGTCCACGTCGTCCGCTATCGCCTCGAACCCCGCGGTGATGGCCGCGCCCTTGCCGCGTCGGGCGTCGACGGCGTTCACCGTCGCCGGCACGTCCGCGAGGCGTTCGAGGGCGTCGGGGCGCGGCGCGTCGAGTTCGATTCGGACGACCGCAGGCGAGAGCGCCGACCGGAGTGCCGCGACGTAGTCGGCGAGACGTTCGAGGTCCGGTCGGTAAGCCGGGACCACGATACCGACGGAGCGAGTCATTGGGTGGAGTACCGAGAGGGAGGATAAAAAACGAATCGCTCGCGTCTCGGACCGGCGGAAACGCCGACGCCGGCGGCGGCAATCCGACGACGACGCGGCGGTCTCAGTCGCCGGCGGCGGACGCGGATACCGCATCATAAGACGTATGCCGCCCGGCTACGGTGCCTCCCGTAGAGAATGGAGTACGCCCTCGTCCTTCGCTGGTTGGTCCTCTACGCCGCCCTCTTCGCCGCCGGGTTCCCCCTCGTCGCGCGCCTCCTCCCGGGGGCGCGCGGCCGGGGTGCGGGCCTCGCCGTCCCCGCCGCGACGCTGGTGCTCACGGTGCCCGCCTACTGGGTGGGACAGGTCGCGTTCGGCCTCCCGGCGTTGCTGGCGGGCGTCGTCGTCCTCCTCGCCGCGTCCGCCCTCGCGGCCGCCGACCACGACGCCCTCCGCGCGGGTCGCCTCGAACTCGGCGTCGACGTGCCGCGGCGCGCCGTCGGCGACGCCGCCGTGGTGTTCGGCCTCTCGTTCGCGTTCCTCCTCGTCGTCCGCGCGTTCGACCCCGGCGTCTTCCCCGTCGCGGGCGAGAAGTTCCTCGACTTCGGGCTCCTGAAGAGCCTTCGGCGCGCGCGACGCTCCCGCCGGAGGACCTCTGGTTCGCGGGCGAGGCGGTGAAGTACTACTACGGCGGCCACCTCGTGACGACGCTGTTCGCGTGGCTGACGGCGACGCCGACGCGGTTCGCCTACAACCTCGCGCTGGCGGGGTTCTACGCCACGCTGGTGACGGCCGCCTTCGAACTCGCCGCGACGGTGGGCGAGGACCACGGCCTCTCGCGACGGGTCAGCGGCGGGTTCGCGGCGTTCTTCGTCGGGTTCGCCAGCAACCTCGTCACCGCGGGTCGGTTCGCGCTGGTGTTCCTCCCCGAGGGCCTGCGGCGACCGGTCGCGCAGATGGTCGCCGCGCGCACGGACTACACCGTCTCGGGGATTCTGGAGGGCGCCGCGGCGTTCTCCTACTGGGACGCCTCGCGGGTCATCCCCGGCACCATCAACGAGTTCCCCCTGTTCGCGTGGCTGAACGGCGACCTGCACGCCCACATGACGGGGACGCCGTTCCTCCTCCTCGCGGCCGCCGTCGGCTACGCCTACTACCGGCGCCCGAAGCCGACGTTCGCCGGCGTCGCCTCCTCCTCTCGACGCTCCCCGTCGTCGCGGGCTGGCAGGCGATACACAACACGTGGAGTTTCCCCAGCGTCCTCGCTCTCGGCACCCTTGCGGTGGTGTTCGCCCCCGCCGCACCGTGGACGCTCGTCCCCGGACTCGCCGACGCCGGCGACCGACTCGCGGCGCGCTCTCGACTCGCCGAGGAACTGACGCGCGTCGTCGTCGCCCTCGGCGTCACCGTCACGGGCGTCGTCGTCGCCCTCGCCGTCGCCGCGCCCTTCTTCCTCGGGACGGCCGTCAGCGGCAGCGAACGAACCGTCGAACTGCTGGGGCCCGAGATGCGGAGCAGTCTCGGCGGCCTCCTCCTCGTCCACGGCGCGTTCGTCGCCGCCTTCGGCGCGTACCTCCTCTCGCGCCTCCGCGTCCGCCGTCCGGTGTACCTCGTCGTCGGCCTCCTCGCCGCCGCGTACGTCGGCCTCGACGTCGGACTGGCCGCCCTCGCCGTCTCGGTGCCCCTCCTCGTGTTCGGCTGGGTCGCCCTCCGCTCGGACCGGCCCGTCGGCTACGAGACGGTCCTCATCGTCGCGGGTGCCGGACTCGTCACGCTGGTCGAACTCGTCTACCTCAACGAACAGGCCGGCCCCGGCCGAATGAACACCGTGTTCAAGACGTACATGCAGGTGTGGGTGCTGTGGGCGACGGCGATGGGCGTGGCCGTCCCCGGCCTGATTCGGGGCGTCCCGACGGCCGCACGGGTCACCGCGCGTGTGCGCGACGCCGCCCCGTCCGTCGCCACCGACGCGCCGGCGGCCGGTCGTGGCGCCGCGTGGCCGCCGTCGCCTTCGCCTGCCTCCTCGTCGCCTCGACGGGCGTCTACGGCGTCGTCGCCGTCGGTAACCACGTCGAACGGGGGCCGCCCGGCGGGACGACGCTCGACGCGACGCAGTTCGTGGAGACGTCACACCCCGAGTACGCCGAGGCGATAGATTGGCTGGACGAACGCGAGGGGACGCCCGTCCTCCTCGAAGCGCCCGGGACGAGTTTCTACGCGTCGGGGACGGACGG
>NZ_WPCD01000240.1:0-5048 GCF_009741955.1 Halogeometricum sp. CBA1124
CGCCGTCGGCCGTCGTCTCGCAGTACACCGCGGACGGCGCGGACGTGCCCGACGACGTTGCCGAACTCGTCAGGCGCGACTTCGTAGAGGCGTTCGCGCGACACCGGAGCGGGTTCGTCGCCGAGACGCGACTGCTCTCGTCGGAGTGGGACGTCGCCGTCGAGTCGGTGACGGTGCCGGTCCGCTTCTGGCACGGCGACAGGGACACGAACGTGCCCGTCGCGGGCGCGCGGCGACTCGCGGACCGACTGCCGAACGCGACGCTGACTACGTTCGAAGACGCGGACCACCTGCGCACCCTGCTTCGCGCGCGAGAGGCGGTCTTCGACCGGGACGGCGCGACGGCCGACGAGTCGGCGGCCGACGCCGACGCCGTGGCGGCCGCCGATTCGTCGTCTCGGCCGTAATCGACGGCGCTCTCCGTCGGAATTGCGCGGGCTCTCCGGGCGTGGGAGTCGGTTCGCCACCGTCTGTCGGGCCGTACCGGTGCGGAGGGGGCCGTCACAGCGTCTCCGGCGGGTAGACGGCCACCTCCGAACCCTTCGCGAAGAGCGTGTGAACCGGCTCCGCGTCGTTCAGGAACGCCCACTCGTCGCCGTACAGGGCGGCGTAGTCCACGTCGATTCGAACCGAGTCGAGGTCGTACACGGCCCACGTCGGGTGTTCGACCCGGTAGCGAAGCGTCTGGCCGCGCCGATTCGTACCGAAGCCCCACGTGTGCTCCTTGAAGAAGTGGGCGTCGGTGTCCTCGGCCGGGACGGACGGCGACCGGTTCGCCGTCGAGACGCGCACCGTGTGCCGACGCCCGCCGTAGGTGACCCCGAGCGAGTAGGTCAGACGGTCCGACTCGACCCGCCGGTCGCTGGCCATCGCCGCGCGTCGGTACGGTTCGTCGTACAGCGTCCGGGCCATCCACGCGACGAGTCGCTTCGGGACGAACTCCCGGACGAAGACGACGCCGCGTTCGCCCTCGTGCCGGACGTAAAACCGGAGGTTGAGTTCGGGGAACGCGCGATAGCCGGGCCACGGGACGCCCAGCACCCGGGTGTCGTCGAAGTCGAAGCCGACGAGGCTGACGTAGCTCTCGCCGTCGCGGACCTCCAAGTCGACGCCCGCCGGGCAGAGCGGTTCCAGTCGCTCCGGCGGGACGGCGTACGTGAGGTTGCAGAGGTTTCGCCAGTGAGCGGTGAGGAACGGACGTGACATGCGGACGTGGGACGTGCGCGGCGACGACGGATAACCGTTGTCGGGGCGAGCGACGGACGCCGACGGCGTTCTCGGCCGGCGGCCTGCTCAGGTCGGCGGCCTACTCAGGTCGGCGGCCTACTCAGACGACGATGTCCGGCAGGTCGGCGAGCGTGTCGACTTCGTACGTCGGCGTCACCGAGAGGGCCGCGTCGCGGGTGTGGTCGCGGCGGACGAACGCCGAGTCCGCGCCGGCGCGGTGGGCCGCCACCACGTCGCTCTCGCTGTCGCCGACGTACAGCGGGTTCTCGGCGTTCAGGTCGGCTATCGCCCGGTCGAGGTAGTGGGTGTTCGGCTTCTTCAGGGTGAGGCTCTCGACGGTCATCTCGCGACCGTAGAACGTGTCGAACAGCGGTTCTAACTCGAAGAAGTCGAGTTTGAAAGCGACCGTCGAGTGGTGGTTGTTGCTCACGACGCCGCGGTTCGGCGGCAGGTCGGCGATGGCCGTCACGTCGTCGTAGCGCTGTCGGGACCCCGCTCTGAACGCCTCGAACTGCGACTGCTCGTCGCACCGTTCGCGCGCGGTCCAGAGCGTCGCGGCGTCGAGTCCGTGGTGGTCGGCTATCGCGTCGAGACGGTCGGGGCGCACGTCGTGCGAGAGATCGCGGACGTGGTCCGCCGGCGGACTCTCGACGCCGAGTTCCCGAAACGCCGAGCGAATCGCTCCGAGTTGCGTCTCGCGGGTCGGCGGTTCGACGAGGACGCCGTCGCTGTCGAACACCACCGCGTCGTATCGTGTCACGGTTCCCGCAGTCTCCCGGCGGGACGGTAGCCCTTTCGGTCGTGTGCGACCGGGTGGCGACCCCGGGACGACAGACCGGAGACCACCCGCGCCGCCAGCACGCATTTCGGCGTCGCCTCCCAACGCCGGCACATGACGCTCAGCGTCACCGTCGCCGACGTGCATCGGATGACGCCGGACGTGAAGCAGTTCCGACTCGTCGCCGACGACCACACGTTCGAGTACGAACCGGGACAGCACACGATGGTCCACTTCGAGAGCGACGGCGAGGAGGAGGCCCGTCCGTACACGGCGGCGAACCTCCCCGGAACGGACCAACTCGTCCTCGCCATCAAGCGCTACGAGGACGGCAACGGTTCCGTGTTCATGCACGAACGGACGCCGGGCGACGAAATCGAGGTAGAGGAAGTCGACGGCAACCTCCGCGTCCGCGACTTCGACCGGGACGCCGTCTTCTGCGCCACCGGGACGGGTATCACACCCCTGTACCCGATGGTCAAGCAGTACGCCCGGGAGGGGTCGGGCGACGCTCACCTCCTGTTCGGCGAACGCGACCAGGAACACCTCATCTTCCGCGAGAGCCTCGACCAACTCCGCGCGGAGAACGAGAACCTCAGCGTCGACTACGTCCTCTCGGACGCCGAGGACGACGCGTGGAACGGGCGAACCGGCCACGTGCAGGACCACCTGCCCGACGCCGTCGGCGACGTGGAAGGGACGGACTGCTACGTCTGCGGCGTCCCGGAGATGGTCGTCGAGACCCGCGACGTCCTCGAGTCCGCGGGCGTCGACGAGTCGAACGTCTACACCGAGGGCTGGGAGTCGGACGCGGCCGAGGAGTAGTCGACGACGCCGGCGCCGGGGACGCGACCCGACCGCGAACGAACGACCGTTCGAACCGACGATTCCACAGAAGCAACGCCCAGAGAAGCGGACCCCGACGACGATATCGCGCCGAACCGACGAAGTAGCACAATTTCACCTATTGTCGGCGTTTTCAGAACAAATATCTAAAAATATCTCGACTGCTAAGACGTATCTCGGAACTCTTATCCGTATGGTGGCATTGTGTTCAATCGCAATGGCGAAAGGAAACGTTGATTTCTTCAACGACACTGGCGGCTACGGTTTCATCTCGACGGACGACTCGGACGACGACGTGTTCTTCCACATGGAAGACATCGGCGGCGAGGACCTCGAAGAGGGTACGGACGTAGAGTTTAGCATCGAAGACGCCCCCAAGGGCCCGCGCGCGACCAACCTCACGCGCCTGTAATTCGGTTTCTGACGCCGCGTCACCGCGGCCGACGAAGCGAACCATTTTCTGAGAACTCACCCGCCGCGAGCTACTGGTTTATCTCCTCGGCGAGCGTAGATGAGGGATGCAATTCACGACCACTCGAACGGCGGCACCGACGACGGCGAGCGACCTCGCCCGACGGACGACGTTCGGCGTCGTGACCGCTCTCGTCCTCGCGTTCGCGGTCCGACTCCTCGTCGGCGTCCTCGACGTGAACCTCGGCGTCGCGGGGCCGACCACGCCGTTCGCCGCGCCCCCGATACTGGGTAGCACGGTCGTCGCCGGCATCGGCGCGGCCGTGGTCTACGCGGCACTCGCCCGATTCACGGCGCGGCCGACCCGGAACTTCGTCGCCGCCGCCGCCGTCGTGTTCGCGGTCATGCTCGTCCCGGTGTTCGCGTTCACGCCGTCGTTGGGCGTCACCGCCGCGGGACAGGCCGTCCTCGTCGTCCTCCACGCCGTCATCGCGGCCCCTCTGGTCGCGTTCGTCGTCGGCGCGGTGCGCGTCTGAGCGACTCGCCTCGCGCGATTCGTGTCGCATCCTTTTCGTCTCCTCCGCTTCGTCGCCGACCGACGGCGGGCGACTGCCGACGACCCGACATCCGAACCGACATTACCCCCGACGGGAACGTCTCCGCATGTACAACGCCGCTATCGTCGGCTGCGGAGTCGTCGGCGGGCGCCTCGCGGAGTCGTTCGACGGACACCCGGAGACGACCGTCTGGGGGGCCTGCGACCTCGTCGCCTCGAAGGCCGAGGCGTTCGCCGAGACGTACGACTGCGCCGCGTTCACCGACTACCGCGAGATGATACGTGACGACGCGGTGGACGTCGTCTACGTGGGCGTCCCGCCCGCGGTCCACCGGGACGTCGTCGCGTTCGCCCTCGACCACGACAGACACGTGGTCTGCGAGAAACCCCTCGCCGAGGACGCCGAGGAGGGAGAGCGGATGGTCGAACGCGAACGCGCGACCGACCGGCAGACGGCGGTCAACCTCCCGTTCCGCTACACGCCGGGGTTCGTGGAGATGCGCGAACGCGTCGCCGCGGGCGCGGTGGGGACGCCGAAGCGAGTCTCCCTCGACTTCCGATTCCCGCGGTGGCCGCGCGAGTGGCAGGACGTCGAGTGGCTCAGAAGCCGCGAACAGGGGGGTCCCCTCCGCGAGGTGGGGACGCACTTCCTGTTCGGCGTCCACGAACTGTTCGGACCGGTCGAACGGGTCAACGCCGCCGTCGCGTACGCCGGTCCCGACGCCTGCGAGGAGTCCGTCGTCGGCCACTTCGAGGTGGACGGCGTCCACGGCAGCATCGACCTGCTGTGCGACCACGACGGCGCGGAGGAGAACTCGATAACCGTCGTCGGGTCGGCGTCGTCGCTCACGCTGGTCGAGTGGTACCGACTGCTGGAGAACCGCGGACTGCCCGACGAGAGAGTCCTGAACGAGACGCGCGAGCGGACGACGCTGACGCTCGTGGACGAGTTCGTGACCGCCGTCGAGGGCGGCGACGCCGACCTGGTGCCGTTCGCCGAGGCCAACCGGGTGCAACGCGTCGTCGACGCCGTCTTCGCCTCGGACTGGGAGACGGTCGAACCGTAACGGCCTCGCACCGGCCGATTGGACCGGTCACCGCCGCGTTCGGAGGACGCGGACCAGACCGACGACGACGACGGCGACGCCGGCGGCCGACAGCGCCGTCTCCGAGAGGCCCGTCGCCGCCGTGAGCGGTTCGAACGTCGCCGCGGCGAACAGGACGACGCCG
>NZ_WPCD01000281.1:0-3522 GCF_009741955.1 Halogeometricum sp. CBA1124
CGGCGTCGCCCTCGTCTTCCTCGGTGCCCTGTTCGCCCTCGGCCGCGCGCCGACGCTCCACCTGCAGTTACCACAGCGACGGGCGTCGGTCGGCGGATTCGCCGTCTTCGGCGGCGTCTACGCCCTCGCGGCCGCGGGCTGCGTCGTCCCCGTCTTCGTCGGCGTCGTCACCCAGTCGCTGACGCTCTCGGCGGGGCGGGCCGGCCGTCGCCCTCCTCGCGTACGCCCTCGCGGCCGCCGTCCCCCTCGCGGCGGTGACGGTGCTGGGCGCTCTCGGGAGCGACGCGTTCCGCGACCTGTCGAGGCACGTCGGGTCGGTGCAACGCGTGGCGGGCGTCGTGATGGTGCTGGCCGGCCTGTGGCAGGTGGTCATCTCGGTGCAGTTCCTCGGCTGGGTCTGACCGGTCCGCCGCCGCGCCGCCTCAGTTCGACCAGTCGCCCCGGTGGGAGACGCGGCCCCGCACCTCGTTGACGGCGTCCGGTTGGTGCTGGGCGATGTCCGTCATCGTGACGATGCCGACGAGTTCGATGCCGTCCCGGACGGGGAGCTTCTTCACCTTTCGCCGCTCCATCGTGTCGAGCGCCGTCGTGACGCTCGTCTTCTTCGTCGCCGTCGCCAGCTCCCGACTCATCACCCTCGTCACCGCGACGTCCGCCAGTGCCCCACCGCCGCGGTACATCGCGCGGAGGACGTCGGTGCTGGTGACGATACCGACCGGCCCGGAGTCGACGACGACGACGCTCCCGACGCCGCGGTCCAGCATCTCGCCGACCGCCTCGCGCAACGTCGCGTCCGAGCGGACGGTCACGACGGGCGAACTCATGATCTCGCGAACTTGCATACGGAACCGCCCGAGTAGAGGAAAAGCACCCTCTTAGGTGATTCGCCGGGCGGCGGCGTCGACGCGCCGGGCGTCTCGCCCGTTCGAGTGCGCCGACTGCGCCGTCCAGTTCCGCCGACTGCGCCGTCAGTCCAGTCCCGGCACCGCGCCCGTCGGCGTCGGTAGCGACCGCAGCGACCGGGGCGGGACGAGGAAGTTGCCGCGTCGCTGGACGAAGATGTACTCGAGGATGCCGTTGTTCACCCGCTGGCGGATGGTCGGCACGTCGGTCAGGTCCGACCCGTTCATCGCCGCGCGAACCTCCTCGAAGTCGGTGATTCGCCGCTGGAGGCTGGGGAAGTGGAGGCTCGCCTCGCCGTCGTCGGTGGACTCGAAGTGCCGGCGGAGCAGGCGGACGTTGCCGTCGGCGTCGCGGTTGGCCCGCGCGGCCTTCTGGGCGTGGCCGACGCGCCCGAACTCCGCGGCCTGTTCGCGAATCGTGTCGAGCATCTCCTGCGTGAGGCCGCTGTCGTCGCCGAGGTTCTCGCCGACGCCCTCCACGAGTCCGCGTTCGGCGTGCAGCGGTGAGAACATCTCCATCACGCGCTCCTCGAAGTCCTGTTCGCCGTACCAGTCGTCGAGGCGTTGCCGGATGGTGGCGAGGTGTTTGGTCGTCCCGCCGGCGAACGGTCCCTCGGCGATGGTCACGTAGTCCTCCGTCGCCTGCGTCTTCGCGAACCCCGCTTTGAACCCCATGAACAGCGGCGACTCCTCGGGGACGGGCCCCGACGCCGGGATGCCGTTCAGTTCGTCCTGCCGTTCGGCGGGCATCCCCGGCCCGACGAACCCCGTCCGCCGGTCGGCGACGGTGAACGCATCGGTCAGCGGTGCCGCCACGTCCGTGCCGTTCAGCGTGTCCTGGTTGCCCCGGAGGGCCTCCTCGGCGGCGAGCACCGCGTCCGCCCGGTCGGAGGCGAGGTGGAGGAGGGCGTCCTGCCGGTCGAACTCGGGCGTCTCGAACGACGACAGCGCCCGCGGTTCGGGCAGGTCCACGCTCTCGGGGAGCGACTCGTCGAACCGAGAGAAGTACCGCGGCGAGTAGCCGATGGAGTGAATCAGCCCCTCGTTGCTCCGCTCGTACGCCCCGTCGAGCGTCGTCAGCGCGGCTTCGACCGTCTCGCGGGCGGCGGCGTCGGGGACGCCGTCGTGGTCCAGGTAGAGGAGGACCTGATGGCGCGGCAGGACGACGTTGCCGGCGTCGTCACGGGGGAGGGCGTCGTCCCAGGCGTGCTGGCGCGCCGGGAGCGACGAGGGGTCGGTCGTCCCGGTCGGAATCGGTTCCTCGGCGCGGGAGAGGCAGGCGGAGAGGGCCGTCGCGCCGCCGAGCGCGACGGCGGACTTCAGAAACGCCCGACGGGACGCACCACGCTCGAACATGGCCGTCCTAGGGCGCTCGCGGTCAAGTGGGTTCTGGTGCGCGCCTCGTCGCGAGTGGTACGGCGCTCGGGTTCGACGCCGGAACCACGCCGTTCATCTACGCCGAGACGTAACTCAGGACGATGAAGCGACGCTCCTACCTCCGGGCGGCGGGACTCGTCGGCGCGACCGGTCTCGCGGGCTGTGTCGGCGGGTCACCACTCGGCCTCGGCGACGCGAACCCGAACGTCGCCCTCGGGAAACCGGACCGCGACGCGGACGTGTCGAGCGAGGACCTGCCGTACCCCGCGTGGGGCCAGCAAGTCCCCGACGTGACGATACCGGCTCCGCTCTCCGGCGAAACCGTCGCCGTCCGCGACATCGAGGGCCCGCACTTCCACACGTTCTTCTTCACCAACTGCATGACCGTCTGTCCGGTCCTCATCAGCGCCCTCCGCGAGGTGCAGATTCACTCGATAGAGGAGGGTTACGCCGACGCCGTGTCGTTCTACCCCGTCACGTTCGACCCGGCGCGGGACGACGCCGAGGCGTTCCGCGAGGAGGCCGAACAGATGAACGTGGACATGGACGCCGGCAACTGGCAGTTCCTCCGACCGGACGGGAAGGAAGCGGCCCGACGCGTCGTCGACGAGGAGTTCGGCGTCTTCTTCCAGAAACAGGAGAACGGCGACGGTCCGTACATGTTCGCGCATCTGGGCCTCATCCTCCTCGTCAACGGCGACGGCTACGTCGAACGCGCCTACCGCGGCTCCGAACCCGACGAGCAGACGCTCATCGAGGACCTGCGCCGGGTCCGAAACGCGTCGAACTGAGGCGCCCGGACGGCGGGCCGTCAGACCGTCGACCGGAGCGACACCGGCGGACGGCCGGCGGCCGACGGCCGACGCCCCGCGAGCGACGCGATTTTCTATCGTCGTCACGGACGGACGGGTATGGACAGACGGACGGAGCGACGCCGACTCGCACTGGCCATGTGGGCCGTGCTGGTGTCGCAGGTGTTGCTCTACCCCGGCGTCTCCGACCTCGTTCGAGCGCTGGGCGGCGCGGGCGACGTGCGGGCCGGGATGTGGTTCCTCGTCGCCGAGTTCGCCGCGTTCGTCGCCTTCGCGGGCGTCTGGGGCGCGGCCAGCGACGCGGTCGGACGACGCCGACCGCTCGTCGTCGCCGGCGCACTCGGCGGCGCCTGCGGCTACCTCGTCCTCGCCGCCGCGCCGACGCTCGGACTCCCCTTCGCCGCCGTCCTCGTCGTCCGCGTCCTCGGCGG
>NZ_WPCD01000329.1:0-2097 GCF_009741955.1 Halogeometricum sp. CBA1124
GCGGCGCGGCCGTCATCACGGTCGCCAGCGTCGTCTGGTACCTCCTGTACGTCCGGCCGCGGGTGGACCGCGAGGGCGCCGCGACCGACGCCGTCCGGCGGCAGGTCGGCAGAGACGCCCTCGAACAGGTGGAGATAGCCGCGTCCCAGAACGCCCACGAGGTGCTCGTCGCCCTCACGAAGAACGTGAGCGAAGAGCGCGAGCGCTCGCTCGTCGCGTTCGCCGCCGACGTCGTTCGCCCCGACGACGGCCGCGTGGTCGCCGTTCGGTTCGAGGAGGTGCCCGACCAGGTACCGCTCACCGAACAGGTGACGGTCCAGTCCGACGCCGACCGCTCCTTCGAGCGGCGAGTCGAGGCGCTCTCCGAGGAGTTCGGCGTCGCCGTCGAGGCCGACGAAATCGTGAGCCACGATACGAAACACGCCATCGTCAACCTCGCGACCGACCGCGGCGTCGACGCCGTCGTCGCGGAACACGAACCGCTCCGACTCCGGTCCCGACTGTTCGGTGACCCCGTCGACTGGGTCGTCCGGCACGCCCCCTGTGACGTGCTCCTCGTGGACAACCTCGGGTACGGCCGCCCGGAGCGGGTGGTCCTCTCCGGCGAGAACGGACCGTACCACCCGCTGGCCGTCGGCGTCGCCGAGAGCGTCGTCGCCGCGAACGACGGCCAGTTGTCGCTCTGGTACCCCGCGGACGCGACCGGCAGCGACGAGGGCGCTCGGACGATAGACGACTACCAGTCCGAACTGAGCCGACTGCTGTCGGTCCCCGTCAGCGCGGAGACGGTTCGAACCGACGGCGGGCGACGGTCTCAGCCCGACCTGCTGGTGCGCCGGGGGTCGTCAGACGCCGTTCGCGACGCCCTG
The DNA here is from genome assembly GCF_009741955.1 of Halogeometricum sp. CBA1124. Lineage (NCBI taxonomy): Archaea > Methanobacteriati > Methanobacteriota > Halobacteria > Halobacteriales > Haloferacaceae > Halogeometricum > Halogeometricum sp. CBA1124. The sequence continues at coordinate 870 of NZ_WPCD01000329.1, forward strand.
TTCGACGACCGACCCGCGTTCCCCAGTCCGGGGTGTACCACGGTCACCGTCTACCCGCACGAGTCGCGACGGCCGGGGTTCGTTCGGCGGTTCCTCGAACGCGCCACCTTCTGACCGACCCGTCCGCAGGCCCGCCTGCGAAGGCGGTCTCTCGCCCGAGTCCGCGTCTCAGGCGTTCGCTCGCCTCATCCGCTCTCGTCGGCCGTCTGCGTCTCTGTCTTCGTCACCGTCTCCGTCGTCGTCTCTGTCTCTGTCTTCGTCGTCGTCGCCGTCTGCGTCTCTGTCTCTGTCGTCGTCTCCGTCGTCGTCTCTGCCTCTGTTGCCGTCTCTGTCAGCGTCGTCGTCGGCGTCTGGGTCTCCGTCGCCGTCGCCGTCGCGGTTCGGGTCTGTGTTTCGGCCGTCGTCGCTGTGTCCGTCGCCGTCGGAGTTCGCGTCTCGGTGGGCGTCGACGCGTCCGTCGGTACCGGCGTCGGCGTCGTGGTCGGTACTGCGGTGGGCGTCGCCGTCTCGGCGGGCGTCGACGCGTCCGTCGCCGTCGGCGCGGCGGTCGCAGTCGTCGTGGGCGCGTCGCTCTCGGACGCGGTCGCCGTCGATACCGCCGTGCTGACGTCCGTAATCGTCTCGCCGGACCCGCTGTCGGGACCGACGCCGGTGCAACCCGAGAGGACGACCAGAAGCAGTACGACGAGAGGGGCCAAGCGTGTCATCTACTGGCTCCGGTGACGGACTGGACCCCGAATGTTATGCGGTCTGTATCGACAGGTCGCTATCAGGTCTCGGCGGTGCCGACACCGGCCGCCGCCGGCCGGTACCGCCGGTCAGGGCGCGGACGCCGAACGCCGAGTCAGTTCCCCGCCGTCCGTTCGGCGGTCACGTCGTCTCCGCTCGGACCATCTCCTCGAACCGCGCCAGTCCCGTCTCGATGCGCGCGCCGTCGTTGGCGAAACTGAATCGCAGGTACCCCTCACCGGCGTCGCCGAACGCGCTTCCCGGCGCGGCGACGACGTCGTACTCGTAGAGGAGTCGCTCCGCGACGTCCATGCTCGTCCCCGGGAGGTCGCTCACGTCCACGAAGGCGTAGAAGGCCCCCTCGGGACGGGCCATCGAGACGCCGGGAATCTCGCCCATTCGCTCCACGAACAGGTCGCGCCGTCGCTCGAACGCCGGCCTTCATCTCCCGGACGGGCGCTTCGGGGCCGGTGAGCGCCGGCGAGGGCGGCGTACTGAG
>NZ_WPCD01000295.1:0-3013 GCF_009741955.1 Halogeometricum sp. CBA1124
CGTCGGAGAGCGAGGCGACGCCGCCGGAGGCGACGACGGGGATGTCGACGGCGGCCGCGACGGCCGCCACCCGCTCGGTGCCGATTTCGGCCTCGTCGTCGGCCACGTCCTTCGTCCCGGTGGCGAAGACGGCGCCGACCCCGAGGTAGTCCGCGCCGGCGCGTTCGGCCTCGCGGGCGGCCTCGGGCGTGGAGACGGACCGCCCGACTATCGCCTCCTCGCCGAGGTGGTCGCGGGCCACCGACACCGGGAGGTCCTCGTCGCCGAGGTGGACCCCGTCCGCATCGACGGCCGCGGCGATGTCCACGCGGTCGTTCACGACGAACGCCACCCCGGCCTCGCGGGTGAGGTCGCGGAGTTCGAGCCCGAGTTCGTATCGCTCGCGCGCCGTCGCGTGCTTCTCGCGCAACTGGACCACATCGACGCCGCCGTCGATGGCGGCACGAACCACGTCCGCGGTTCCTCGCGCGCCGGAGCGGTCCCCCTGCGTCACCAGATACGTCCGCATGGGCATATTCATCGGTTGTATAGTCTGGTGTTTAGCGGCAAAACCCTGTCGGAACCCGGGGGCGCACGCGCGGTCAGTCGTCGAGGTACGCCCGAATCCGGTCGTCGTCGATGGCGTCCAGCAGTCGGTCGGCGCCCAGTGACGCCACGAGGCGGTCCGTCCCCGCCTCGGTTCGGCGGGCTATCTCCGACTCGGTGGCGTACTTGGCCATCCGTTCGTCGATGTACGCCTCGCGCACGCGTTCGACGTGCGCGGGGTCGTACTCGTCGCCGTCGGGCGAGAGGTGCGCGTCGAAGTGGTCGCGCCACGGGTCCCTGCCGCGCCACTCGTCGGTCAGGGAGGCGTCCCGCCGCACCCAGTCGTAGTACGTCGCCACGGCGTCCCAGTAGCCGTCGTCTCTGCGTGCGTCCGCGACCAGGCGGCCGCCGACGCGCGCGCCGTGCCCCGCGGCGACGATGGCCTGGTCGTCCACGCCCGAGAGGGGGCCGGCGACGTACAGTCCCTCGACGGGCGTCGCCCCCTCCGCGTCCGGGTACGACGGGTCGAGTTCCGTTCCGCCGTGGCCGTCGGGTTCGAGCATCTCCTCGTCCAGTCCGGCGAGGTAGTCGACGTCGTACTTCGTCGCCGCGACGACGCGCGGGGTTCGGACGACCGTTCCGTCCTGCGTCTCGACGGTGAAGTCGCCCTCGTCCTCGTCTCGCGCCACGGATTCGACGATTTCGGCGACGACGGTGCCGCCGGCGGCGTCGACGTGGTCGTGCATCAGCGAGTAGAACGCGTCGATGTCGATACCGCCCGGGAACCCCAGATAGTTCTCCAGGTAGCCGCACCGCCGAATCGACGACCGACCGCGGTCGAACACGACGGTATCGAAACCGTACCTGGCGGCGAAGACGGCCGCCGAACACCCCGCCGGGCCGCCGCCCACGACGACCACGTCGTTCTCCTCGCGCGTCGACGCTGTCTCGTCTGTAGCCATATTTTTAGGCCAGCCTAATCGTTCGTAAAGCCACCGGTCGCGCCTCGGATTCCCGACGTTCCCGGGCGGTGAGACAAACGTCCACTTGTGTCAACGTCGTGATTATAGTTACGGACGGCGAGGATGGAGACATGGATACGACGCGACGCACGCTGCTCAGTACCTGTGGTATCGGGACGCTCGCTCTCCTCGCCGGCTGTCTGGGTGGAGGCGGCGGCGACGGCGGCGACGGGACGGAGACAGACCTGCCGACTGACACGACGGACGACTCCGACGACACCCGGCCCAGCGGCACCGGTGGTCCCGGACTCGCCCTCGTCTCGACGGACGAACGCCCCGACGCGCCCGTTCGTCCCGAAATCGAGGTGACGCGGGACGCCGCCACGGCGGACCACCCGCCGGGACTCCGGGCGACGGTGACGAACGAGGGCGACCGGACCCTGACGCTGGGCGAGGGGCGCGCCATCGTCTTCGCCTACCGGTACGACACGTCGGACCAGTTACAGCTCCTGCCCGCGGGCGAGGACTACCCCGCCGAACCGGACTGCTGGCGTCTCACCGAACCCATCGCCGTCACGGAGGAGTACCAGATGGTGACGTTGGAGCCGGGGCGAGTCCACGAGTCGGGACCTCGAACTGTACGGCGCGCCCGGCGAGGACGCCTGCCTCCCCGTCGGCACCTTCCGGTTCGAGTCGCCGTTCTCGGTGATGGACGAACCCGACGGCGAGGAGGTAGCGTCGTTCACGTGGGGCTTCGAAGTCTCGCTGGAGTGAGCGGGGCGGGCCGTCACGACGGGGGCGGCGTCAGTCGACCGCGATTCGGAAGACGGCGACGCAGTCGATGGTCGTCTCCTGACGCGTGGCGGGGAGCACGGCGGCGTACAGTCCCGACTGCACCTCGTCGTCGAACGCGTCGAACATCGTTCGCAGTCCGGTCCACGTCATCGCGCGCCCCGGACGGGTCCTGACGGTGCCGTCCGACCGACTCGACCCGGCGGACTCCGTCGGCGTATTCGCGTCCGAGAGACGCGCCCACTTGGGGCCGCTGTTTCGCCAGAGTTCCCACTCGGTCGACTCGAACTCGATGGGCCCGTCACCGCGATTGCGGACCGAAATCGTGAAGTCGAACATCTTCTGCTCGGAGTCCAGCGTCCGCGAAGAGAGGCTGACCTCGACGCCGTTCTCGGCCGCGTCGGTGTGCGAACACGATGCGGTCGACCGGACGAACCCGCCCGGCGGACAGGGTTGCTCGGACACCGAGGGTGGTTCGCTCGCGAGGGCCGAGCACCCGGAGAGGAGACCGGTCGAACACGCGGCCGCGAGTATCTGTCGTCTCGAAGGCACGCCCGTACGTCCACCCGAGTTGATAAATCAGTTTTCCCTGTCACTCTGCGACCGCCGCGACGCGTTCGCGCGACGGCACCGCCACCTGCACGCCCTCGCGTTCGGTCGAGAGCGCGCCCGCGACGGTGGCCAGACGCACCGCCCGTTCGAAGTCCGTCCCGGCGGCCAGTTCCGCGCCGAGA
>NZ_WPCD01000226.1:0-5583 GCF_009741955.1 Halogeometricum sp. CBA1124
GCGTCCGCGCTCCCCAGTCGGGGCTGGGCGTCGATATCGGCGGTGGCCGGGTGCGCGTCGAACGTCGCCGTCGTCGGGGCGTCGGTGGCGGCGTCCGTCCCGTCGGCGGCCGTCGCGGTCGACGTCGGCGCGTCAGAACCGCCGGCACCGCCGCCGTCGCCGAGGCAACCGCCGAGTCCGCCGAGTCCGACAGCGCCGGCCAGTATCAGGTCCCGCCGAGAGAGCGTCATCGATAGCCGAACCGTGGACGCGGAGCCGTTTGGCGCTACTGCGCTCGTGCGCGACCGTCGCCCAACGGGTCGAACGCGCGTCGGGGGCGTCGCTGTCGGACGGCGTCGCTGCCGGGTGGGACTGGGAGACGCAGAAACGGAATCGCGGACGCCGCGGCAAGCGGGACGCGGGCGTCCGCGGGACGGTGGCGCCTGCAACTGTCTGTGCGCCCGACCGCACGGCGGGACGTGGCCGGACGCGGGGACGGGAGACGCCGCGTGACGTGTTGGGAGGGTCGATACAGACTCTCGTCGCGCGTGCGACCGTTTCGCGTCGGCCGCACGGCGGGGTGCGGTCGAGTGCGGCACGGCGCACACGGGCGACGTGACGTGGAACGTCGGCGGACGTTCCGGTGGCGGTACGGCGGGGACCGGCCGTGGTCGTCTCGGATGCTCCTCGCGTGCGTCACCCCCCCGCGGCCGCGTCTTCGGCCGACTCACTACGAAGATACACGCCGTCGGCGCGCCACCCGTTCCCCCGGCTACCGGCCCGGGTGAGTTCCATCTTCACCGGCGCGCCGGCCGAGAGCGACTCGAGTCGCTCACGAAGACGTTCGTGCGCGTACTCGACGACGTGGTAGGTCGCGTTCGTCTCGTGGGTCCTGAGGGTCAACGCACCGTGGGCGTCATCTCACCGACTACGGTGTACGTTTCACCACTCTTTTCTCGTTTCATTCTTTCTTCGTCACTCTATATCTCGAAGAAGTAGATAAAGCTAGTCAATAAGGAGTATAAGGTGTTCATATGGGCTGGTACGAATTCCGACGAGCGGTGCGAGACGGCGACCGACGGACCTCCGTTCGGGCGGCCGCGGCGCGTCGAATCAGTAGGGCTATCCACCTCGGTCCGAAACGACCGGTCATGGACCGCGCGCGCCGAACCGACGCGTCCGACGACGAATCCGCCGCAGACGACACTCCCGCCGAGGACGCCGCCGACGAACTGCGCGTCGCCCTGTTCGTGGACGGACCGAACGTCCTCCGCGACGAGTTCGACGTGGACCTGGACGACGTGCGCGAGGCGGCCGCCGCGGTGGGACGCCCCACGGCGACGCGCCTCTACCTCGACGAGCACGCGACGCCCGGCCTGATTCAGGCCGCCGAGGCGCGCGGGTTCGAAGTCGTCGTCACCAGCGGCGACGTGGACGTGCGCCTCGCGGTGGACGTCACCCGATTCGCCGTCGAGGGCCGCGCCGACGTGGTCGCCATCGCCTCCCGCGACACCGACTTCAAGCCCGCCATCGAGACGGCGAACGCCTACGGCATCCGGACGCTGGCCATCGCCCCCGGCGAGTTCGGCCGGTCCGACGCCCTGCGGAACGCCGCGTCGGACAGCGTCACCCTCGGCGACGACGAGGGGCCGACGATGGTCGGCTACGACGAGTAGGCGTCGGGGGCTACGACGAGTCGGCGGAGAGACGGGACCGGAGCGACGGCGAACGGGACGACGAGGACCGAAGCGGAGGCAGAACCGGAGGCGAAGACGAGCGTCGACCGGGAGCGAGCAGCCTTTTTACGCGGACCGACCAACCGCCGGGCATGGAACAGTTGGGTACGCCGGTTCTCGACAACCACCTCCACCTCGACCCGACGCACGGCCGCGGACTGGACGCCGTCCGCGACTTCTCCCGTCTCGGCGGGACGCACCTGCTCGTGGTGAACAAGCCGTCGTGGCACCTCGGCGTCGACGCCAACGAGGGCGCGGACTTCCGCCCCGTCTTCGAGGAGACGGTCGACGTCGTCGCCGACGCCACCGCGGAACTGCCGGGCCGCGCGTGGCCCGTCCTCGGCGTCCACCCGGGACTCGTCTCGCATCTGGTCGACGAACGCGGGCTCTCGCCCGCCGAGGCGCGCGACGTGATGCAGTCGGGGTTGGACGTCGCCGCGGAGTACGTCCGCGCGGGCGACGCCCTCGCCCTCAAGTCGGGGCGACCGCACTACGACGTCTCCGAGGCGGTCTGGGAGGCGTCGAACGACGTGATGCGTCACGCCTTCGGCCTCGGGGCGGACCTCGACTGCGCGGTGCAGTTGCACACCGAGGCGTCCGACGACCTGACGGAGGTAGCCGAGTGGGCAGAGGACGCCGGGATGGCCCGAGAGCGAGTGGTCAAACACTACGCGGGCGGCCGCCTCGCGGGCCCGACGCCCAGCGTGATGAGCGAGAAAGACCAGCTCGAAGTCGCCGCCGAACGCGGGGCGCGTTCCTGATGGAGACGGACTTCGTGGACGACGCCGACCGACCGGGCGCGGTCCTCGGGCCGAAGACGGTGCCCCGGCGCGTGCGGTGGATGCTGGAGGAGGGGTGGGACGACGCCGTCGCGACGGCGCACGTCGAGACGCCGCGGGACGTGTACGGCATCGACACGCGAGCGACGCTGACTCGCTGACCCGGACGCTGACGCGCGGTACGCCGGGTTCGTCACGGATTCACAGTCGACAGGGCGCGCGAGCATAGGAAAGGCATTTGAGTGCTGCCGGGGATGATTGGAACATGACCGAGGCCGAGGAGACCTACTACACGGAAGAACGCTGGCAGAACTGGCTCACGCGCGTCGAGGACGAGGAACTCGACCCCGAGAACGAGGACTCCGCGCGACTCCTGTTGAACCTGCAGGACGACGCCGCCATCGCGGTGGCCAAGATAGTCTCCGCGCACGAGGAGGAGACGCTCTCGGAGGAGGCGGCCCTCGAAGAACTCGAAGGCGTCCGCGAAATCGTCCTCTCGGAGCCGACGTTCGAGGGCGACGACGTCGAGGAGAAGGTGATGCTCATCGACGGCGTCCAGACGAGTCTGGTCTGCGTCTTCTACGCCGCCGAGGAGTACATCGTCGGCGGGCCCGCCGAACCCGCACCGCTCGAAGAGTACGTCGAGGCCGCCGCCGAGGCCGAGACGCAGGAGGACCTCGACGCCGCACTCGGCTACCTCGTGCAGGCGGGGACGCGCATCATCGAGGGTGACGAACTCGACATGTCTATCGCCGAGGAGCTGGAGTACGGACTCGTCTCCGAGTGGCTCAACGGCCTCGACAGCCTCCAGAGCGCCATGAGCGACCCCGAAGTCGTCGAAGAAGAGGACGCGTAACGCCTCGACGCGCGGCGCGCGTTCGTCGGTCTCCCGGCGGCATACTTTTATCAGACAGTCACACAATCCGAGGTATGGAGTTTCGGGGGGACGACCGAGCAGTCGCCGTCCAGATAGGCGCGGTGCTGTTACTCGGGTTCGTCGTCGTCTCGCTGTCGATGTATCAGGCGGCCGTCGTTCCTCAGGAGAACGAACAGGTCGAGTACCGCCACAACCAGCGCGTCGTCGGCGACATGCACGAGGTACGGAACGCCGTCCTGCAGACCGCCGCGACGGGGTCGTCGGCGCCGACGGCGGTCGAACTCGGGACGGAGTACCCCGCACGTTCCGTCTTCGTCAACCCGTCGCCGCCGGGGGGAACGCTCGCCACTTCGTCGCTCGGCGACGTGTCGATTCGGAACGCCGTCGCCGACGACCCCGAGACGGCCGCACCGGACTACCCAGAGACGGACGACTTCTGGAACGGCAGCACGCGGACGTATCCGACGCGCGCGCTCGCTTACCAGCTCGTACAACCGCTACGGGAACGCGCCGACGACCGTCTACGAGAACGGCGTCCTCTACAACCGGTTCGGCGAGGGCGCGTCGGCCAACACCGTCACCGTCTCCGACCAGACGCTGGTCTCGGGGCGGCAGATATCGCTCGTGACGCTGTCCGGCGACCTCTCTCGCGGCGGGTCGGGGACGCTATCGGTGGACCCGCGGGCGGTGAGCCAGTCGACCCGGACGGTGTCCGTCTCGCAGGACGCCTCGCGGCCCGGAAACGTCTCCATCGTCGTCCCGACGCGGTTGGACGCCTCGACGTGGCGGCGACTCCTCGAGGAGACGAACCAGTACGACGGGACGGGCGACCCCACCAACGAGCGGTACGTCCACGCGGTGACCGACGCCGGGCCGGACGCCGTCGAAATCGCGTTCGAGGCGGGGACGACGTACGAACTCCGCATGGCGAACGTCGGCGTCGGGTCGGCCGACGGGGACGCGGAACCGGCGTACCTGACCAGCGCGGAGGGAATCGACTTCCCCTACACCGACCGGAAGGACTCGTTCGTCGTCGAGGTCCGCGACCGGTACAACAACCCCGTCGGGACGCGGGTGAACGCCTCGGCGGCCCGCGGGACGGTGCCGAACGGAACCGTCGAGGAACCCGGGCGCTACCGCTACGTCTACGAGGCGCCGGCCACCGACGGGCCGGACACCGTCAACGTGAGCTACCTGGACGAGTCGCGGGCGGGGTTCGACCCGAACGCCACCGCGGACCTGCAGTACGACGTCGAGGTGCAGGCGTCGGGCGGAAGCGGGAGTGGGAGCGGGGACGGCGGGACGGGCGGCGGGTCCGGCCCCCTCTCGCTCGTCGACGGGAGCGGACAGGGGAAGGCCAACCGCGGCGCGACCAGCGGCGTCCAGTTCGAACTGTCGAACGACGGGTCGGACGAACTCGAACTGACCGGCGTCTCGGTGGACGCCACGACGAAGTCCAGCGTGCAGCAACTCCACGAGACGAACGGAGGACAGGGCGACGGGCAGTACGAGGCGTACTTCGACGTCGGCTCCGACAGTCAGAACAGTCCGCAGTCGAACGACGGCTGGTACGAAGCCGGCGACGGCAACGGCGACGAGTACGTCGTCGGGTCCGGGACCGTTCCGCTCACCTCGGACGCCACCCTCGCCGCCGGCGAGGGCGCGACGGTCTACCTCTACCAGTTCCAGAACAACGGCGGGAGCGGGCAGAACATGGCCGACGAGGAGGTGACGGTCACAGTCGAGTACGAGAGCGGCGGCACGTCGTACGCGGAGACGTTCAACGTCACGGCCACCGACCCGTACTGACCGGAGACCGCTCTCACATCTGATACTGGCACGGAAAGATTCAGAACGGTTCGTGCGAAGGACAGACCAATGACCGAACAGACGCCGTCGGCTTCGACGCGAGGACAGGCGGAGTCGATAGGCGTCGTCCTCCTCCTCGGCGTCGTCGTCGTGAGCGTGAGTGCGTTCGGGGTGTTCTACCTCTCGGACGGGTTCGACGGCGCGAACGCGGCGGGGCCGGCGGCGCGTCCGGCACGTCGGTGAACCTCGTCGGCGACGTCTCCCGCGAGACGCTGGAACTCTCGCACGCCGGGGGTCGGCCGCTACCGACGGCGCACCTCCGCGTCCTCGTGCAGAACGACTCCGGGGGAGCCGAGTACACGTTCGACCCCGGACTGATGGTCGACGGCGACGGCGACGACGC
>NZ_WPCD01000370.1:0-1297 GCF_009741955.1 Halogeometricum sp. CBA1124
CGGTGCGGCGTCGAAAACCTCCGCGCGTCGGGGCGGTGCGGCGTCGAAAACCTACGACGCGACGGCGAGATGTCGATGTTGAGGCTCTTGCGGATTATCTGGGTGAACCCCATCGAGCAGAGGAAGTACCAGACGATCCACGCCTGCATCGGGCCGAGGACGCCCTCGGTCCAGCTAACTTCGCCGACGAGTGGCAGGACGATGTTCTGCATCGTCACGTGCGCCTCGGCGTTGCCGCCGACGCCGATGGCCCAGTACATCCAGAGGAACGCCGGGATGGTGAGGAACATGATCCACACCATCGGGCGGAACTGCTCTTTGAACATGCCCATCTGGTCGCCCATCGCCTCCATCTGCTCCTGCTGGATGGCGTCGAGGGCCTCGTCGTCGTCGTTCTTCTGGGCCTCTTTGCGTCGCTCCTGGATGTCCTTCATCCGCTCTTGGTACTTCGACATCTTGTTCATGTCCATCAGGTTCGCCTGCAGGAGCGTGGAGTAGAGCCCGGTCGCCAGCGCGATGACCATGATGACCGCGTAGAACGGCAGCAGGTCGGTCAGCGGTCCGAGGACGACGTTCATCACGTTGCCGATGATGTCGCGGAGCGGTTTCCACCCGTACGCGGCGAACAGACCCACCGTCACGACGGCGGCCATCTTGTCGTAGGTGGACCACGAGGAGTCGCCGAGGTCGTCGTCGTCGACCGACGACGAGGACGACGCGCCCGACGAACTCGTCGACTCGGTCTCGAGGGCCGCCCGCGTCGCCTCGGGGTCGGCGAGTCGGAACCCCTCGTCGCCGTCGACGAGGACGCCCTTCTCGATGAGACGCCCCCCAGTGACCGCTGGTGATGTCTCCCTTCACGTCGACCCACTTGACTTCGCCGTCGTCGGCCCGCGCGAGGACCGTCTCGACGCGTCCCGCATCTCCGGGTCAGAGGAGACGAGGTCACGCACCTTCGGTTCGATTCGTGCCATTGCCGAGAGAGTAGTTACTCACCGGTTATCAAGCTTTTACTCTGGATTCGTGTTCGCGCGGAGGGCCGCCGGCGTCCGCGAGGGTGATCCGGGCGGTCAGGGCCAGACGCCGCGCGCGTCGTGTGCGGCCGCGACGCGCCGAAGCGCGACGGCGTAGGCGGCGTCGCGCCACGTCCGCGCGCCGTCGTCGAACTCCGCGCGGACCGCGTCCCACGCCGCGAGCATCTCCTCTTCGAGTTCCGCGTGGACGCGTTCGAGCGGCCACGCCCGACGGTTGATGTCCTGCAACCACTCGAAGTACGAGACGGTGACGCCGCCGGCGT
>NZ_WPCD01000021.1:0-35769 GCF_009741955.1 Halogeometricum sp. CBA1124
GCGTCCGCGTCGGCGAACCCCTCCACCTCGCGCATCGTCTCGCGCTTGAGGTCCATCTCCTCGGGCACCGCCTCTATCACGAGGTCGCGTCCGCGACCGCGTCCGCCAGCGAGGTGGTCCCGGTGAGGCGGTCCAGCGTCGCGGTCATCTCCGCTTCGGTCACCTTGTCGCGTTCGACGCCGCCGCGGAGGTTCTCCTCGACGGCGTCTATCCCGTCCCGAACGTACTCGTCCGCCACGTCTCGCATCACCACGTCGTGTCCGGCCATCGCGGACACCTGCGCGATTCCGTGCCCCATCGTCCCGGCTCCGAGTACGGCTACGTGCATGCTCGAACCGCGTCGCGGAACCCTCATAATCGTTTACCTCACTCGACGCGGGACGGCGACCCGCACGTTTTTATCATCATCAATCGTCGGGTTCGAACATGCCACACCGGAGCGTAGAGACCGCCCCTCGGGAGGAACTCCGCCGAGTGCAGTCCGAGCGACTGCGGGAGACGGTCCGCACCGCGTACGAGAACGTGCCGTTCTACCGGGAGCGATTCGATGAGATGGGGCTGTCGCCCGACGACGTGACGAGCGTCGACGACGTGTCGGCCCTCCCGTTCACGACGAAGGAGGACTTCCGCGACACCTACCCGACGGGGATGTTCGCCGTCGAGATGGACGACGTGGTCCGCGTCCACGCCTCCTCGGGGACGACGGGGAAGCCGAAGATAGTCGGCTACACGCAGTCGGACCTGGACGTGTGGGACGACGCGATGGCGCGGTGTCTCGTCACCGCCGATCTGGAGTCGGACGACGTGGTGCAGAACGCCTACGGCTACGGCCTGTTCACCGGCGGTCTCGGCCTCCAGCAGGGCATCGAGGCCATCGGTGCGACGGTCATCCCCATCGGGGGCGGGCAGACGCAGCGACAGGTGGAACTGCTCGAGGACCTCGAATCCGACGCCCTCGCCTGCACGCCGTCGTACGCGCTCTACGTCGCGGAGACGGCCGACGAGATGGGCGTGGACGTGCGCGAACTCCCCCTCCGCCTCGTCATCTTCGGGGCCGAACCCTGCACGGAACCGATGCGCGAGGAGATAGAGGACCGACTCGGCGTCACGGGCGTCGACCTGTACGGACTCTCCGAAATCGTCGGCCCCGGCGTCTCCATCGAGTGTCTCGAACAGGACGGCCTGCACGTCTGGGAGGACCGCTTCTACCCGGAGGTCGTCGACCCGGCGTCGGGCGACCCAGTCGCAGAGGGAGAGGAGGGCGAACTCGTCCTGACGACGCTCTCGAAGGAGGCGCTCCCCGTCCTGCGCTACCGCACGGGCGACCTGACGACGCTGAACTACGACACCTGCGACTGCGGTCGGACGGCCGTCCGCATGGACAACGTCACCGGCCGCACCGACGACTTGCTCATCGTCCGCGGCGTCAACGTCTACCCGAGCGAGATAGAGTCGGTCGTGTTGGAGTTCGAGGCGGTGGCGCCGTACTACCGCATCGACCTGCGACGCGAGGACAACCTCGACACGCTGGAACTCACCGTCGAACTGGCTGACGACTTCGACGGACCGGTCTCCGCGTCCGAGAGCGGATTCTGGACCGCCTGTCGAACGTGCTGTCGTTCACGCCGGACGACCTCTCGCTGGTCCGACCGGGCGAAATCGCTCGGACCGAGGTGGGGAAGGTCCAACGGGTCTACGACCACCGCGGGTAGGTGCGGGACGGACCGCCGTCGCGCGGCGTGCGCCGCGTGTCGGCGCGCTCCCTCTCTCCTCCCCGCTCCTCCCCCACCACCCCCTCCTCACCCCTCCACTCACCCACCCCGCGATCCGCCCCCGCCCCGCGCCGCCCCGCGGCGCTAGCGTCGCCCCCCGCAGAGCCGTTCCGGGCGTCTACACCGCCCCCGACGTGACAGTTCGTGCCCTCCACCACCTTCCCCCCTCGCGTCCGCCGAGCGACCGCGGTCTATCAGCAACGATTGGTATGTAAAGTATTTTACCGACGGACGGCGACGGGCCGGCATGGCTTACAGCTACGAACCGCACTACTTCGAGGACTTCGAGGAGGGAAAAGAGTTCGAGAGCGTCGGCCGGACCGTGACGGAGGCGGACTTCGTGATGCACTCGGCGCTGTCGGGCGACTGGACGGAACTCCACACGAACGCCGAGTACGCCGAGGACACCCAGTTCGGCCAGCGCATCGCCCATGGGCCGATGACGTTCGTGCAGTCGACGGGGTTCGTCTACCGGTGCGGCATCGTCGAACGGACGGCCATCGCCTTCCTCGGGATGAACTACATGGACCTGCCGAACCCGGTGTTCGTCGGCGACACCCTCTCGCAGACGATGACCGTCTCCGAGCGGAAGGACCTGAGCAGTCGGGACGACGCCGGACTCGTCGTCCTCGACGTGGAGATGACGAAACAGGACGGCACCGTCGTCCTCGAGGGCGACATGAAGTTCCTCGTCAAGCGACGTGACGCGGAATGAAGCTCGGAACGGGACTCTTCACCTGTCAGCGACGGCCCGACGACGGCCGTTCGTCGAGCGAGGTGTACGACGAGATGCTGACGCTCGGGCGCGCCATCGACGGCGCGGGACTCGACAGCGCGTGGGTGTCAGAACACCACTTCACCGAGGACGACTACCTGTCGGGGACGATGCCCGCCCTCGGCGCGCTCGCGGCCGTCACCGAGGACGTGGAACTCGGGACGTGCATCGCGCTCGCACCGCTGTACGACGCGGTGCGACTCGCCGAGGACGTCGCGACGGTGGACAACATCTCGGGCGGGCGGACGACGCTCGGCCTCGCCATCGGGTCGAACCCCGACGAGTTCGACGCGTTCGGCGTCCCCCGCGAGGAACGGGTCGACCGACTCACGGACGCCGTGAACGTCTGTCGGGCGGCGTGGTCACCGGGGCCACTCGAGTACGACGCCGACTTTCACGACGTCTCTCCCGAGGTGAACGTGACGCCCAAGCCCGCCCACGACGTGCCCGTCATGCTCGGCGGGTCCGCGAAACCGGCCGTCCGGCGCGCGGCGCGGACCGCCGACGCGTGGTGCGCGCCGTCGGCACTCTCCGTCGAGGGAGTGAGAAAGCGCGTCGAGGACGTTCGGAGCGTCCGCGAGGCGGAGGGACTCGACGGCGACTTCGGGATATACGTGCTCCAGCACGGCTTCGTCGCCGACTCCGCCGAGGAGGCGTGGGACGCGATGGCGGACGGCTACCTCTACCTCCAGCGTCGCTACGCCGAACTGTTCTCCGGCGAGTCCGTCGACTCGCTCTCCGACGAACGCGTCGCGGAACTCCGCGAACAGGCCATATTCGGGTCGCCCGAGACGGTGGTCGGGGAACTGGAGCGGTACCGCGACGCTCTCGGCGACGACGTCCACGTCGTCCTGCGGACGTACTACCCCGGCATCGGCACCGACCGGATGGTCGAGTGCGTCGAGCGACTCGGCCGCGACGTCGCGCCGCACCTGCATTGAGGCGAGTGCAGGCGGAAGCGGGCGAGCGCAGGCGGAAGCGGGCGAGTGCAGGCGAGAGCGGACGGGGGCGGACGGAGGCGGACGGGAGCGGATGGGCGAGGCGCGCGGCGCGTGTCCGCCGCGGTGTGCGGCCGGACCGACGAAACGACGAAGAGGCTCCGCGGCGAGACGGGAGACGATGGACGTAGAGGAGTTCTTCGAGTCGATGCCGTTCGCACGGTTGCTCGGCGTGGAGGTCACCGAGGCGGCCGACGGGCACGCCGAGGGTCGAATCGAGATGCGCGAGGAGTTGTCGTGGAACGCCGACCGGGTGATGGCGCACGGCGGCGTCACGTTCACCCTCGCAGACACCGTGGGGGGTGCGGCCCTCGTGAGCGAGGTGGACCAGCCGGTGCCGACGATAGACCTGCGCATCGACTACCTGGAGGCCGGGACGGGCGACCTGTTCGCGGAGGCGGACGTGGTCCGTCTCGGCGGCGACGTGGGGACGGTGGACGTGGAGGTGTACGCGGCCGAGGACGACACCCACGTGGCGAGTGCGCGCGGCGTCTACAAGACGGGGTGACCTTCGAGAACGAGAGTGGGGGGCCGTTCGACGGAGAACTCAGCCGAACTTCTCGAACGGTTCCTGACAGTCGTGGCAGTAGTGCATCGACCGGCAGAGACCGGGCCCTTCGGGTGTTCGCGCTCGGTGTTCGTGCCGCCGCAGTACGGGCACTCGGCCGTCTCGTCCTTGCCGCTGGTGTCGACGCTGGGGTCCAAATCGCGCATGGTCAGATGCTCAGTCCGAACTCGCGGAGGTCCTGTTTCCCCTGCTCGGTCACCATCTCGACGGACCACGCGGGACTCCAGACGAGGTTGAGCGTCACCGTCTCGACTCCCTCGACGGCGCCGACGGCCGCGCGGATGTCGTCTTGGAGCATGTCGCGCGCGGGACACCCGGTGTACGTCAGCGTCATGTCGATGCGCGCCTCGCCCGTCGCGGCGTCGACGCCGACGGCGTAGACGAGTCCGAGGTCCACGATGCTGATGGGCATCTCCGGGTCTTCGACCGAGTAGAGGGCGTCCCAGACGGCGCGTTCGAGTCCCTCGGTTCCCTCGCCCGTCGCGGGGAACTCCTCGACGGCGCGACCCTCCACGTAGTCGGTGTGCGTGCAGTACGTCGGGTCGGCGTCGTCGGTGAACTCGCTAGACATCGTCGGGGTCCTTCATGAACCGGGTCGCCTCGTGCAGTCCCATCTCGCGGTACGCCTCGGTGAAGTCGTCGTAGAGGACCCGCCAGTGGTCGGTGTGGTCGCCGTCGCGGCCGACGTGGTCCGGCAGGACGTCGGCGTCGAGGCGGCCGTCCGCGTCCAACTCGGGCGCGCGCAGGTCGACGCCCACGTCGGTCATCGTCTCCGTCACTCGCTCTATCCACTCGGCGCGCAGGTCGGCCAGCGTTCGCGTGCGGACGCCGAGTTCGTCGATGGCCGCCTCCGCCTCCGCGGCGTCGGCGGCCGGTTCGAACAGGGTCAACGCGTACGGGAAGAGGCGGTCCGTCGCCTCCTGCACGCGCCGCCGTCCCTCCTCGGAGGCGACGAGACGGCGGAGCCAGTTCGTCGCGTGTTCGCGGTGGTAGTCCTCCTCGCCGAGGACCTTCTCCACCCGGTCGCGGATACGCGGGTACGACGAGTCGGCGAGGGCGTTCAGGCGGAGCGACTCGGCCTCGTCGTAGAGGTACGACCGGACGACGCAGTCGGCCCAGTCGCCCTCCGAGAACGGGAGTTCCACCAGCGTCGAGTGTCTGAACGTCGCCGGGTCGCGTTCCCACAGCAGGTCGGGTTCGGTGTAGCCGAAGTCCTCCAAGAGGTCGTACCACAGGCGCGCGTGGCCGAGTTCGTCCTGCGCGATGTTGGCGATGGCGATGTCGGACTCGATGGTCGGCGCGCGCACCTGCCACTCGGTGTAGCGGTCCGCGAGGACGAACTCGTCGTCCGCGAGTCGGCGGAGGAGGAGTTCGACGGCCTCGCGTTCGCGGTCCGAGAGGTCGGCCGGCCCCGCCAGCGATTCGACCGACGACATCAGCTCTCACCCCGGCCCTTCTCGGCCTCGACCTGTTCGCGTTCGGAGTCGGCCACCTCCTCGGCCACCGTCTCGACGTTGAACGTCATCGCCCACCGGTAGGACTTGTCCGTCGTCCCGCCGAACGCCGCGTTCTCGGCGTCGAGTTCGCCGATTTCGTCCTTCGGGACGACCCAGATGCTGTTCGTCGCTTGCGCCGCGCGTGCTGTACCTGCGCGAACGTGAGCGCCATCTCTCGGTCCGGCGCGTGGACGTTCCCGCAGTGTTCGTGGTAGTCGCCCTTCTTGTCCTGTCTGAACACTTCCCAGATCATGGTCTCAGTCCGCCGCGGCGGGCGTGACGCCGCCGTCGTTCGCCTCGTACTCGTCCATCGACTCGCGCACCCACGCCACCGCCTCCTGGGCGCGCTTGCGGGAGTCTATCTGTTCCTTTCCGGGATCGTACTCGTTCTTCGCTATCCGGAAGAACTCCTCCCAGTTCAGGTCCTCCTCGCGCACCTCGTACTGGCCCGTCTCCTCGTCGTACTCGATGCGCGGGTACTCGGGGAGTTCGAGCCCGTACTTCTCGATCTTCGGGAGGTACGCGTTCAAGAACGCCTGCCGAAGTTCGTCGTTCGTGTTACGCTTCAGTCCCACCTCCGCGGCGAAGTCGTGGTGCGTCGACTTGTCGTCGGTCGGACCGAAGAACTGGACGATGCGCGGCCACCACGTCTCGAAGGCGTCCTGTAACTGCTCCTGTTGGGTCCTCGTCCCCTGCGACAGTTCGCGGAGGATGCTCTCGCCGTGCTTGACGTGGAACCCCTCCTCGAAGCACACCTTGTCCATCGCGTGCGCGTAGGGTTCCCAACTGGAGGACTTCAGCGTCGCCTGCCGGCGCATCGCCGCGCCGTCGACGAAGAAGCCGATCATCGGCGTCTCCACCCACGATTCCATCGGGTAGTGGAAGCAGTTCAGGAACTTCCCCTTCCCCTCGGCGAGTTCGTCCAGCATCTCCTCGCGCGTCTTGACGCCGAGGTTCTCGGCGGCGCGGTACAGCAGTTGGCCGTGGCCGAGTTCGTCCTGCACCTTCGCCGAGAACGCCAGCTTTCGCTCCAGACTCGGCGCCTTCCGGATGAACGGGCGTTCGAGTACGCGCCCATTATCTCGGAGTTGGCGTGGAACTGTATCATCCGCGTCGCCGCCTTCCGGTACTCCTCCGGCATGTCGTCTTTCGGGGAGAACTGTCTGGGTCCCGCCCGTTCCTTCACGGTGTCGAGGTCCATATATCATAATCTTTCATCGGTATCGTCCTTACCCGTTGGCCCGTCCATAGACTGCCTTTATATGATTTCCGTGCATCGTCGCGGGCATGATAGCGGAGTGTCTGGTCGCGGAGTTCAGAGTCGAGGGGGACGACTGCCCTCTCGCGGCGGCGACGGCGAACGCCGACGCGGCAATCGACGCCCGGCCGCCGCAACTCCGGTCGGACGGCTACGTCCTCCTCCGGTTCTCCGCGCGCCCGAGCGACGAACTCACGCGGACGCTCGACGCCGACGACCGGATTCGCTACCTCCACGTCACGCGCGCGGACGGTCGGCACAACTACCGCTGTCTCTCGAAACACCCCTGCGTCGTCCACGAACTCGTGAACGCGGGCTTTCTGGTCGAGTCGATGCGGTACGAGAACGGCGGTGCGACGATGCGCGGGGCCGTAGTCGGCTACGACGTCCTCCGCGGCGTCATGGAGGCGGCGGGGCGAACCGTCGGCGTGAGTCTCGAACGCGTCTCTCCGCTCCGCGCGGACGACGACGAACCGGTGGCGAGCGTCCACGAACTCACGCCGGCGCAGGAGGAGAGCGTCCGTGTCGCCGTCGAGATGGGGTACTTCGACCTTCCCCGCGACGTCACGGCCGCCGAGGTGGCCGCCGAACTGGGCATCAGCAAGACGGCCTTCCTCGAACGACTCCGCCGGGCGCAGGGGTCGCTGTTCGGGGCGATGTTCGGGTGAGTCGCCACGGACCGCCCACCGCCGTGGACTGCGCCCTTCGCTCACCGTTTTGTACCGTCTCGCCGTAGTCGCCCCCATGCGCGTCGAAGACACCGACGGCGTCCGGCGAATCACGTTCGACCGACCACAGGTGAAGAACGCCTTCACGGCCGAGACGGCCCGCGAACTCGCCGACGCCCTCGACGGCCTCGCGGCGGAGACGCACGACGCGGCCGTCCTGACGGGCGAGGGAAACGCGTTCAGTGCCGGCGGCGACGTCGAGGCGATGGCCGACCGCGACGAGACGGCCCGCGAGGCGTACGACCGCGTCCGAGGAACGCTGGGACGCGTCGCCGAGTCCGTCCTCACCGCGCCCGTTCCGGTCGTCGCCCGAGTCGACGGCGACGCCGTCGGCGCGGGGTTGTCGCTCGTCGCCGCCTGCGACTTCGCCTACGCCAGCGCGGACGCCCGCTTCGCCGCCTCGTTCGTCAACGTCGGACTCGTCCCCGACCTCGGGGGGACGGTGACGCTCCCACGCCTCGTCGGCCTCCGCGCCGCGAAGGAACTCGCCTTCACGGGTGACCTCGTCTCGGCCGACCGCGCGGCCGAACTCGGCCTCGTGAACGACGCCGTGCCCGCGACCGAACTCGACGCGACGGTCGAACGAACGGTTGAGCGACTGGCGTCGCGACCGACCGAGACCATCGCGCTGGCGAAGGAGGCCATCCACGCGAACCTCGGCCGACCGTGGCGCGACGGCCTCGAACGCGAGGCGCAGGCGCAGACGCTCGCCTACGACACCGACGCGCACGAGGAGGGCGTCGCGGCGTTCGTCGAGGGCCGGAGTCCGGAGTTCGACTAACCGCCCGCCTCGACTTCCTCGCGGAGCAGGCTGTTCTCGTCCACGTAGTACCGCGCCGTCCACGGCGGGTAGTCGTAGTGCTGGGTCGCCGTCGAGTCGCTCCCGCCGGCCGCCTCGTTCACGTACGCCGAACACTGGACGACGACGACGTACCCGCTCCCGTCCGCCTCGGCGGACTCGACGTGACAGGAGTGTTCGGACATCCCGACGGTCCGCCCCGAACCGGACAGGTCGTTGTAACTGTAGCGGTACTCGTACGTCTTCGCGAACGCGGCGGCCGTCTCCGCGGTCAGTTCGGCCGGCCGTTCGGGTTCGGACTTCGGGCCCGCGGGGAAGGACGCCGTCCGGTTCGGGTACGGCGTCGCCGTCGGTTCCGCCGTGGCCGACGGCGTCGTCTGGACCGCCGTTCGATTCGTCGCCGTGGTCTCCCCGGCCGGCGCGTCGGCGACGGACCCGACGCAACCGGCGAGGAGGACGACAGCGACGACGCAGAGGAGGACGCTGGTGCGCATGGGCGTCGTTCGGCGTCTCGTCGGAAAGGCGTGGCGTAGACTGCAACCGACGGTTGAGCTATCTCGGGGACCGCGGGCGGACGGCCACTGACGGCGGGCGGGTACGTCCGCGCCACCACCCGCGGTGAACACGTCATCGAGTCGACGCGGTTACGAACTGTATAACCGGCCGATACGGCTGGATTCCGGCCGCCCTCCGACTACGCCCGCGGCCGTCGGGACGACTGACTGTCGGCGAAGGGAGACTGTATCGAACGGGGACTACTCATGCGACGCGTCAGTCGCGCGCGTTCCGCACGCGGCCCAGTCGGCCGTCCCTCTCCGCGGGCCGCGACGCCGCCACCATCGTTTCGTCAGCGGTTTTCTGGTGCGTAATGTACTTCGTCCGACGACAACAGGGGCATAACAAAGTCTATCTCGGGCAGTATTCTGTACGAAGGCCGGGTCGGCGGCGCGACGTGCCACTGGGTCACTCACAAGTGGGGTCGGAACGCCACGACGGGACGGCCATCGGAGAACCATGTACAAAGGCAACCGAGTCGCAGTCGTCGTACCAGCCTACAACGAGGAGCGGTTCGTCGGACGAACCATCGAGAGCGTCCCGTCGTACGCCGACCGCATCTACGCCGTCGACGACGGGTCGACGGACGGAACGTGGCGAGAGATACAGGAGACGGCGCGGCGACTGAACGAGGAGGGACCCGAACCGGTCGCGGCCGACGGCGGCCAGCACGACGGGTCGCGCGTCGTCTGCATCCGTCACGAGACGAATCAGGGCGTCGGCGCGGGCATCAAGACCGGCTACTACCGCGCGATAGACGACGACATGGACGTCGTCGCCGTCATGAACGGCGACGCGCAGATGGACCCCGAGGTGCTCCCGCACTTCCTCGACCCCATCGTCGAGGGCCGGGCCGACTACGCCAAGGGCGACCGAATCAGTCGCCGCGAGAACGTCGGCGAGATGAGTTCGTGGCGACTGTTCGGCAACCGCCTGCTCACGCGACTCACGAACCTCTCCAGCGGCTACTGGAAGACCATCGACTCGCAGAACGGCTACACCGCCGTCTCCGTCGAGACGCTCGAGCAGATTCCCCTCGAGGACGTGTACGACCAGTACGGCTTCCTCAACGACATGCTCACCACGCTGAACCTCCACGACGCCCGCATCGTGAACGTCCCGCACCGGGCGGTGTACGGCGACGAGGAGAGCGGCATCGTCTACCGGAACTTCGTCCCGAAGCTCTCCGGACTGCTCTTTCGGAACTTCCTCCGCCGACTCGCCCGCCGTTCGACCGACCGGTCGTACCAACCCGCCGTCGCCGCCTACGCCCTCGGGATGGTCGGGATGCTGTTCGGCGCGCTCTCCGCACTTCGCGGCGTCTCCCGCGCGCTTCGCCGCCGGGACGACGCCTCGGTACTCCGCTCGCTCTCCGGACTCCTCGTCAGCGCGCTCGTGTTCCTCGCGGGCGCGGTCCTCGACAGACGCGCCAACGAACACCTGGAGAAGGGCTTCGAGACGGACGCACCCGCCTACGACGCCGACGACCACGGCACGGACGAGTAACGGTACGCTTCTCCGACGGCCGCGACCCGAACGGACAGTCGCGACGCCGCCGGCCACGGTGCGTTCGCGAATCCCCCCGCTCGCTCGTCGCGACGACCGTTCCGGTGCCGCCTGCTCCGTACGTCGGGACGAGAACGATGTCGCTGGCCGATTAGCGGGTCCGAACCTCCCTCACCCCGCCGTTCAGAGGTAGCCGAGGTCTTCGAGGTGCGAGGTCATCGACTCGTCGAACTCGGCCTGTTCTTCCCGCTCGGACGTCGGGACCCCGTAGGTTCCGAGCCACGACTCGGCCTTCGCGGCCAGCGTCTCGCGCACGTCCGGGTGGTCTCCGGCGACGTCCGTCATCTCGTCGGGGAGGGCGAACAGTTCCTCGCCGGACTCGCTGCGCTGGTAGCGGTAGTCGCGCGTCCGGAGACTCGTCAGGTCGCCCGCGTGGTAGCGCGCGGCGTCGAACGCGGGGTCTCGCTCCTGAATCGTGTCGAGCTTGCTCGCGCAGCGAACGCCGCTCCGTTGCGTGACGGCGAACTCGCGGGCCTCCGGAGCGAGTCCGACCCCCGCCGCGACGTCGAAGTCGACGCCGACGGCGTCGAGCACCTCCGTCATCGCGTCCGCGTGTTGGACGACGCCGTCGTGACTCTCGACGCCGTCGACGCCGGAGACGACGAGGGGGAGCGTGCGAGACGGCGTCGTCGGCGACGACCATGTGCGCGAGCATCCCCTTCTCGCCGAACAGTTCGCCGTGGTCGGCGGTGACGACGACGATGGGGTCGTCCAGTCGTTCCTCGGCGTACTCGACGAGGCTGCGGACCGTGTCGTCAACGTAGCGGATGGTGGCGTCGTACATCGCCTGCAGCGCGTTCCACTCGTCCTCGGTGAACGGCACGCCGCGCGCGATGTAGCCGTGCAGGTCGTCGGACATCTCCATCACCAGGTCGAGCGCCTCCTCGACGGACATCTCGAAGTCGTCGGCGTACAGGTCCTGATACGGTTTCGGCGGGTAGTACGGGTGGTGGCTGTCGCCGAGGTGGGTGTAGAGGAACAGGTCCTCGTCGTTCGCGGCGGCCTCGCGGACGTGTCGCTTGGCGATGGCGTTGCTCACGTAGCCGACGGAGTGCTTCCCGGTGTCGGTCGTGTAGCCCGCCGAGTGCGTGTTGAGTTTCGTCAGGTAGCGGAGGACCGTCGGGATACCCGCCTCCTCGACGAGGGTGTCCTTTCCGAGGTAGTGGAAGTGGTCGAACCCGCGGGCCAGCCCCGTCGCGTCGCTCAACTGCGGGTTGGGCGAGACGCAGGCCGTCCGGTAGCCGGCGTCTCGCAACGCCTCGGGGACGGTCGGAACGTCGCTCGACAGACGATTCTCCTGCGTCCACGTCCGGTGGGCGGAGGAGGCGAGTCCGGTGAGGATGGAGGCGCTCGACGCGCGGGTCCAGACGTCGTGAGAGAAGCAGCGCTCGAACGCCGCGCCCGTCGTGCGGTCGGCCAGCGACGACAGGAACGGCGTCGTGTCGCGGTGGTGGCCGCCGAGGGAGGTGTGGTCCTGCCGGACGCTCTCGAGCGTTATCCAGACGATGTCGCGTGACATTTGATACTGGAGGCTGTCGCTCCGAGGCATTAATTCGTCAGCGACTAACGGACGACACCCGCGAAACGCGTCGGATTAGCCGGGGATTGTCGCCGGCTCGGCCGGGGTCGACGCGCGGTTCAGCGACGCGCGCTGGCGACGATTTTCTTGACGTTCCGACCGATGCCCCAGCGGAACTGCCGTTCGAGGACGGCCACGACGGCGAAGTAGGTGACTGCGCCGACGAGGATGCCGATGACCAACTCCGCGATGGCCGGGAGTTCGATCAGCGAGTCCACGTACCAGACGACGGCAGCCATGACGGCGCTCGCAGAGGTGGGGAACGCTATCTCGCGTATCGTCTCCAACGGGGGCACGTCGAGCATCTTCGTGATGAGGTAGATGTCGATGGGCATCATCGGGAAGACGTAGATGACCGTGACGACGGCGGCGGCGCCGGTGATGCCGTATCCGAGCGTCACCGCCACGGGGTAGAGCGTCACCGCCATGAGGACGACGCGGAGGAAGCCGAGTTTCGCCAGCAGGTCGGGGCGACCCATCGCCTTCCAGATGGGGCCGAACGTCTGCCCGAGGGCGCGGAGGAAGCCGTAGAGGGCGAGTATCTGCATCGGGACGATCATGTCCGTCCACTGCTCGCCGAGGGCAACTATCACGAAGTCGGGGGCGACGACGGCGATGCCGAAGGCGACGGGCGCTGAGATGAACGCGTTCACGCGGAGCGTCTTCTTGAACGTGCTCCGCATCTGCTCGGCGTCGTCCTGTAGCTTCGAGAACGCCGGGAACATCACGCTGGAGATGACGCTCGTCAGTTCCGTCGCGGGCGCGTTCGAGAAGCGGTAGGCGTACTGGTAGAACGCCAGCGGCGCGGCCCCGATGAACGCGCCGACGAACGCGTCGTCACCCTCGCTGTAGAGGAAGTAGAGGATGGACGACCCGGTTATCCACTTGCCGTAGTTGATGAGTTGCCCCGCCGAGTCGCGGCTGAAACTCAGGTTCGGACGGAACTCGTGCAGGAGGTACGACAGGACGAGACGGAGCAGGTCGGCGGCGACGTACCCCGCGACCAGCGCCATCGCCGTCGGACTGACGAGCGCCCACGCGATGGCGACGACCACCTGCACCACGTCCCCGCTGACCCGGTAGACGAACTGCTTGTGGAAGTCGAGGTTCTTCTGGAAGTAGACCATCCCGGGGTTCTTGAAGCCGAGGAGGAGCGGCGAGAGCGCGATGACCTGAATCAGCGTCGTCGTGCTCTGGACGTTGCCGTCGCCGAGCACCTGCGCGATGAGCGGGGCCGCGAGGAGCAACACGGCGGAGATGAGCGCCCCGCGGGCGATTTCGAGCACCCACACGGTGTTGAGGTGTTCGTCCACGTTCGCCTCCTCGTCCTGCACGAGGGCGGCGTCGAGGCCGACGTTCGTGAACTTCTGGATGCCGCTCAGCGCGAGGAGCGCGACCCCGACCAGCCCGATCTGCGTCGGGCCGATGAGGCGCGCGAGGACGACGAGCATCGCCAACTGGAGGATGCGACCGAAGGCGTTCTGTCCCATCGCCCAGATGGCGCTCTTGACGACGCGTTCTGCGGTGCCACCGGTTGGGACGAGACGATTGAGGAGAGCGCGGAGCCGGCTCACTGCCGACCCCCCGTACGCACGCGAGATTCCATTCTTACCCTACGAGAGCGTCGCCCGGACCTATCGTTATGGCGCTGGTAATGCTCGTGACTCTCTCACGAGCGTCCGTCGCTTCCGACGCGCTCGTCGCCGATTTCGGGCGATTAGTGAGCGGTGAACAAAGGCCCCCGCGAACGGACCGGAGAGACAATGAGTCACGACTCGGAACCCGGTCTGGTCTCTGTCGTCGTCCCCGCGTACGGACGGCCCGACTACCTCGACGCCGCCGTCGAGAGCGTCGCCGACCAGACGTACGGGTCCATCGAACTCGTCGTCGTCGACGACTGTTCGCCCGACCCCATCGAACCCATCGTCGCGGCCGCCGAGACGGGTGCCCTCGACAGCGTCCGGGTCGTCCGTCACGAGGTGAACCGCGGGGCGAACGCCGCGCGGAACACGGGTATCGAAGCCTCGACGGGCGAGTTCGTCGCCTTCCTCGACGACGACGACTACTGGCGACCCGAGAAGGTCGAAAAGCAGGTGCGCGCGTTCGAACGAGGCGGCGACGACGTCGGCTTCGTCTACACCGGACAGGAGAACGTCACCGCCGACGGGACGACGACGAACTACCGCGTCCCCGAGACGCGCGGGTGGGTGACGCGCGACCTGTTCCGCGGCGCGCCGCTCTGTCCCTTCTCCTCGGTGATGGTCCGCCGGTCCGTCGTCGATGCCGCGGGCCTCCTCGATACGCGCTTCCCGAGTTGGCAGGACCGCGAGTGGTACCTGCGCATCTCCGAGGAGTGCGCCTTCGAAGTCGTCGCCGAACCGCTGGCCGTCCGTCGCGTCGATTCGCACGGGCAGATAAGCGACAACTACGAGCAGAAACGCGACGTGTCGTACCCGCTGTTCCTGGAGAAACACCGCCCGCTGGCGCGGAAGTACGGTAAACGACACGAGAAGGCACTCGTCGCGGCCCAGTCGCGGTCGCTCGCGCACGCCGCACTGATGACGGGCCACTACCGCGACGCCGTCCGGTTCCTGCTGCGGAGCATCCGGTACGACCCGTCTCAGACCGAGTCGTACCCGGTTCTCGCCGTCGCGATGGGCGGTGAACGCGCGGTACAGGCGGCACAGCGTCTGAAGCGACTCGCCGAGCGACTCCGGGGCCGGACGCGTTCGGAACCGCGTCGAACGACGCGAACGTCTGACCGCCGCGCGTCGCTCGGATACCGTCACGACCGACGGTTCGCGACCGGCGGTTCGAGGCCTGTTCCGGGCCTCCTCCGGACGGCCGGCGGTTCAGATGGTCCCCGAGTCGGCCAGTTCGGCGGCGGCGTCGATGACCCGCCCCCGCTCCGCTTCCGCCGACTGCTCGTGGTCGGTCACCGACCGTCCGATGTCGTACAGGGCCTCCTCTTCCAGCGGTTCGCCGTCGGCCGTCTCGACGCTCTCGCCCTCGGGCCGGCGGGTGTAGCGCCACGACCCGCCGTGGACGACGCGCCAGCCGTCGTTGTTCCGACTGGTGACGACGGGGTGGCCGACGGAGTCGTCTATCGTCTCGCCGCGGCCGAGTCGCGTCAGGAGGTCCGGGAGGCCGGCCAGCGAGAACGGCCGTTCGACGCGGGTTTCCGCGTGGTTCGCGACGAACAGGGGGACCCGAACCGTCTCCTCGTAGAGGAGACCGTGGCCATAGTGGCCGTCGCGTTCGCCGAACGACTCGCCGTGGTCCGCGTGGACGCAGAGGGCGGTGTCGTCGTCGACGGCCCGCGCCATCCGGTCGACGAACTCGTCGGTGAAGCGGACGGTGTCGTCGTACGCACGCAGGAGTCGGTCGTGGAGCATCCCCGACAGCGGGGTGTTCTGCTTCGCGCCGCCGAACAGCCACGCGTTGGCGGCGTACGCCGCCGCCGAGGACTGCGACCGGTAGCCCTTCGGCGGGAGGTACGGCATGTGGACGTCGACGAGGAATATCCAGCAGAAGAACGGCTCGTCGCCCCGCCGCGCCTCGTCCAGCCAGTCAGTTATCTGGTCGTAGAAGGCGTCCCACGACATGTACATGTCCTGGCCCTGCCACCAGTTCACCACCTGACTCGTGAGCGCCGAGAGGCCGCCGCCGCGGTCCGCGCCCTTCTCGATGGTGTCGCTGGTGAGGTCGTTCTCCATGAAGTCCTCGAAGTCGTCGAAGCCGGCGTCGTAGCCGAAGAAGCGGGAGGTCCACGGGTTCGCGGTGAACCCGGCGGTCCGGTAGCCCATGTCCTTGAACCGCTGCGGCAGCGTCCGACTGGCCTTCAGGTTCTGCCGCATCACCTCCTTGCGGTCGCTCGCCGTCGAGCGGTCGATGGGGTAGCGGCCGGTGAAGAACGTCGAGGAGGAACCGCTCGTCGCGCCGGCGGGTGCGACGGCGTTCTCGAAGACCAGTCCGTCCCCGGCGAGGCGGTCCATCGCCGGCGTGAGGCCGGCGTCGCTCCCGAGGAATCCGCACCGGTCGGAGCGGAAACTGTCGACGGTGACGAGGACGACGTCACGCTTGTCGGTCATGCGCCGCACTACCCTCCTTCGGGGTTTTGTTATGCCGGGAGTACCCGCGACTGCGGCGCGACGGCCGCGGCGCGGGCGTCGGTGCGTGCCACGCCGGCTCAGGGTGCCGTTCCGGCCGTAGCCGGTCTATAACAAACCGCTCCGTTCGCCAACGGGCTCTCACATCGGTCACTATGAATACGAATACGAGCGATTCCCTCTCCGACAGTGACACGCGCGACGTCGCACTCCCCGCACACGTTCTCGACAGGGTCGACGACCGACTGCCGCGGACGAACTTCGACACCTCCGAGGAGTACGTCACGTACGTGCTCGAAGAGGTCCTCGCGCGCGTCGAAGACGCGAGCGACGACGAGTACGAGTCGGTCGACGAGCGAGAGGTGGAGAACCGGCTCAAGTCGCTCGGTTACATGGAGTGACCCGCGACGCGCGACTCCGCCGAGACGAATCGGCGCGGCCGCTCCGGGCGTGAGGCGGTTCGAAAAGTGAAGGGCTGACGGCGCGCCGTCCGGTTCTCTCTCGGTCGTGCGGCGACCGAATGCTCATCCAACCAGTCGCATCACCGACTGGCTACCGGGGGGCGCGGCCGTCGTTCGCGCGGCGGGCGACCCGACGCGGGCAGGGCGACTGCGGGTGTCCACGAATCGCGGGCGAGTCTCGCCTACTGTCCGAGGTTCACCAGCGCGTCGCCGTTTATCTCCATCTTGACGATGTTGCCGGAGAAGCGGTAGCCGTCCTTCCCCGTCTTGACGACGCCGGCGACTTTCCCGTCGAACACCTTGTCGTCGAGGCTGTCGAGCGAGTTAGCGTCGCCGGCGACGGTCAGGTCCGGCGCGGGTTCGACGTCGCCCGTCACGTACACCGTGTAGGTCCCCGCGGCGGCGCTACTGGTGCCGTCGATGACGAGCGTGTTCGGCAGTTCCTCGTTGCCGCCGAGACTGGCCGGGTCCACCTCCGTCCCGTTGACGAGGACCGTCGCGTCGCCGTTCAGCGTGAAGTCCGTGATTTCGCCGGCGTAGACGTACATGTCCTCGCCGTCCGTGACCGCGCCCTCGGCGCTGTTCGTCGCCACGTTGCCGGAGATGTCGTCCGTCTCGTCGGGCGAGACGGCGATGTCCTCGGAGACGGTGACCGCGTACGTCGCGCTCGTCCCCGTTCCGACGACGGTGAGCGAGTTCGGCAGGTCGGTCGTCGGGTCCGACGTGCTGCCGTCGCCGGAACTCCCGTCGTCGGTGCCGCCGTCCGTCCCGCTCTCGTACTGCGTCGGGTCTATCTCCGTCCCGTTGACCGTCACGGTGGCGTACTCGGCGCCCTCGAACGCGAGATCGGTGATCGACCCGGTGTAGTGGAACGCGTCGACGCCGGCGTCGGGGCCGACCTGACCGGAGGCCGTCTGCCCGTCGACGGTGTCCTCCAGACCGCTCGCCCCCCGGACGAGTTCGCCGTCCACGCTGAGGTCGAACGACGTGACGCCCCCGCCCGTGCTCTTGACGACGAACGTGTTCCCCGAGAGGAGTTCGGGCGTCACTTCGACGGACTTCGAGCCGTCGGCCGTCTCGACGAAGTAGTCGGCGTACTGCCCGCCGGTGACGGAGAAGTCCGTGACGTAGCCCTCGTACAGGTAGCTGTCCACGCCCGAGACCGGTCCGAGGCTGTCGGTGACCGTCCGGTTCTCGACGATGCCCTCGCCGTTCGAGGCGGGCTTCATCGTACCGCTCGTCGAGACGGTGAACTCCGTCTTCCCGCCGCCCGTGCTCTTCACCGTGAAGCGGTACGGCAGGTCGTAGCTCGACCCGTCGGTACTGTCGCCCGACCCGCCGGACCCGTCGCTGGTCGAGGGCGTGCCGTCGCTCGGCGTCGAACCCGGCAGCGACGGGAGGGGGCAGCTATCGCCCGACGTGATGCCCGACGTGGACACCCGCCCGTTCCGGAACGTCGTGGAACGGCCGCCGACGTCGACGTTCGTGTTCTCCACGACGGAGCCGTCGCAGTTGTCGAGGAGGATGCCGTCGTTGTCGTTGGGCGAGGAGATGCAGCAGTTGCGGATGACCGAGTTGGGGCGGTCCTCGAAGTACATTGCGGCCTTGCTCCAGGCCGACCCGGTGACGCTCACGCCGTCGAGTTCCATCTCGATGGGCTCGCCCGCCTCGTTGGTCGGGCTCTGGCCGTAGACGGGGATGACGTGCTCGGAGTCACACTGGACGCGAGTGTTGCGAATCTTCGCGCCGCCGGTGTCGAAGTTGATGTAGATGCCGGCCATCGCGATGGACGTCGTGTTCTTGATGATGATGTCGCAGTCCTCGATGACGGGGCCCGAGAAGCGCTTGTCGTTCGTCTGCGCCCAGATGGCGCGGTTGAGTTGGATGGGTTTGCCGTCGAACTGCGACTCGACCTTCTCGTTGCGGGAGTCCCAGTCCTCCGTGTCCATCACGATGGTGCAGTTGCGGACCGTGGAGTCGCGACCGGCGGCCCGGATGGCCGTGTGGACCACGTTCTTCATGTAACAGTCTTCGATGAGGTAGGTCCCGTTCCCCTTCCCGGTGTAGATGCCCGACTCGGAGCCGTTGTGAATCTCGACGTTCCGGAGGACCATGTGCCCCTCGTGGCCGCGGCCGCTCCAGATGTCGAGCGAACTGTCGGGGTAGTGTTCGAAGCGCGTCGGACCCGTCCGGTACAGGCCGTCGACGACGGCCGTCCCGTTGGGGTCGGTGACGTTCGCGGCGAACATCTGTGGCCCCGTCGGGGTCCAGCCGTCGTACTCGACGTTCTTCAGGACGAAGTTCCGCTTGATGTTGCCGCCCATCCCGACCGTCGTGTTGTAGTCGTCGCGGCGGTCGAGGGTGAAGTTCTTCAGGACGACGCCGGCGGCGTTCCCGAAGTTGAGCCAGCGCATCCCCGTCCCCTGCGGGGGAACGAACCGAACCTCCGATCGGTCGCCGGCGACGCCGACGATACCGGTCCGGTCCTCGAGGACCTGTTTGCTCCGTATCTTGTACGTGCCCGCGGGGAACTCGATGAGCGTCCCGGGGCGGAGGGCGTTCTCTAACTTGCCGTCGATTCGGTCGTTCCCGTTCGGGTCCATCCCGAGGTCGGAGACGGCGTTCACGACGCGGTCGAACGACACGCCTTCGCGTTCGGTCGCGGCGGCGGCAGTGGAGGCGGCACCGGCACCGGCGACGACGGCCGCAGTCGCGGCGCCCAGTTTGAGGGTGTCGCGTCGGCCGAGGAGTTTGGCGTCGTCGGTTTGGTCGTCGGTGCCCGCGTCGTTCGGGCTGTTTGCAGGGTTCTCTGCCATGGACAGCTGTTTAGTAATGCATTAATGCAATAAATGTATCGATTATTTCTCCTGTTTTAGTTAGCAAAAATACCACTTTTTAGCGTACTTTCACAAAATACTGAATATCATACTTCCGTTTACATAATCGGTTCTAACGTCGCATTTACTCGGACGGGGCCGAGCGAGAACGACGCTCGGGTGTTTCGTCGTCCTCTCCGGAGAAGCGGTCTAAGGTTCAGAAAACGCGTTAAGGTGGAATTAATGGCGGGTTAACGGCGGTTCGCGGGTGCGGTCGCGCTACTCGTCGAGGACCGTTCCGTAGAGGTTGTCGTCGGTGACGCCGATGACGGCGAGGGTCCGCTTGGCCGCGTCCGTCCCGTCCAGACAGGTGGTCCCGGACAGCGAACTCGCGAGTTGCTGGGCGTCCACGTCCGAGAGCATCGACGACTGGAGGCGGTGGAGGTTCTTGAGGGTGGCCAGACACTTGCCGCCGCCGGTACCGTTGCTGGACACGCGGAGCGGATAGCCCCCCGTGAGGACGCTCACGCCGTCGAGGACGGTTCCCTCGCAGTCGTCGAGGACGATGCCGTCGACGCCCACGCCGGGCAGGTCGATGGTCACGTTCGAGAGGCGGGACCGCGGCCGACCCTCCATCGCCATCGCGACGTGTTCGTCGCCCGCCCGGTTATCTCGACGTTCTCGAACGTCATCTCCCACGGCTTCGCGGGGCGTTGGTTCCCCGTGTCGGGCTTGTCCACCGAGATAGTCGGGTAGTTCGTGTCGTTGTAGAACCGGCAGTTCCGCACCGTCGCGGCGCCCTGACTGTGCTCTATCTTCAAGAGGGCCTCCGTGCGCGGCGTCGCGCGCGCGATGACCGTGCAGTCCTCCACCAGTCCGCCGGTGTAGCCGTACTCGCCAGACTGCAGGTGGATGCCGCGCGCCTGATGCCAGTTCCCCCGGTTGCCGGGGGTGCGGTCCGTCGCGTCGACGACGACGGTTGCGCCCTTCACCCACGACCCCTCGCCGGAGATGCGGACGCCGTCGCCGAGGTTGTTCTTGAACAGGCCGCCCTCGACGCGCACGTCTCCCTGTCCCTTGGAGGCGTAGATGCCGTGTTCGCCCCCGTTCTCGATGTGGAGGTTCCGGTAGTACACCGTTCCGCGGTGGCCGCGCCCGGTGAACACGGTGATGGAGTTGCCGGGGTAGTGCGCGAAGTCCTGCGGTCCCTTCCGGACGAACGTGTCCACGATGGCGACGCCGTCCGGTTGCTTGACCTGCACGGCGATGCCGTTCGTCGACCCCGACTTCGAGTCCTGCCGGGGGTTCGACCCGGCCTTCTCGACGTTGTACAGGTGGAGGGCGTCGTCGACGAGAAAGCCCATCCCCATCGAGCGGTCGAACTTCTTCCCTTGTTGCATGGTGAAGTTCTCGACGACGATGCCGCTCCCGCCGTCGGCCATTATCCATCGGAACGACTTGCCCGCGGGGACGGTGAACTGCACGCCGCGCCGCGTCTCGCCCAGTCCGACGATGCCCCACCGGGAGACGTCGGCCACGTCGTGCCGCCGGCGGACCAGATACTCGCCGGACGGCACCTCGATGAGCGTCCCCTCGCGGAGGTTCTTCTCGAGCGACTGGTCGATCGGTTGCTCGCCCGTTGGGTCCCACCCCAGGTCGTCGACGGCGTTCACGACGCGGTCGAACGTGACTCCGCGCCGCGTCTTCGGCGTCCCGTCGTCCGGGTCGCCCGGCGTCTCCGTGAACGGTCCCGGTATCTCTGGCGTCTCCGTCGGCGTCTCGGTCCGACCGCCGCACCCCGCGACCGAGGCGACGCCGGCGCTTCCGAGGAGGCCGAGGAGGCGACGGCGCGTGAACGTCCGACCGTCGTCGTCTGTCATCGTACGGTCACCCCACCCGAAGGGTCACTCCATGTACCCGAGTCCGCGGAGGCGGTCTTCCACCGTGTCGGTGTCCGTCTCGGTGGCGTCGGCCGCCTCGCGTTTCGCGTACTGGTTCGTCCGGACCGCGGCGGTGGCGGGTTCGGAGTCGGGGTCGTATATCTCCGAGAGCACGCGTCCGTCCGCCGTCTCCGGGACGTCCTGTCCGAGCGAGTGGAGGACCGTCGGCGCCACGTCCACCACCGCGGCGTCCTCGACTGTCGACCCGGCGCGAACGTCGTCGCCCCAGGCGAAGAAGATGCCCTCGGGCCGGTGGTACGCGGCGATGTCCGTCGCGGGTTCGACCGCATGTTCCCCCAACTTGGGTTCGACGTGGTATCCCTCCTTCGCTTCCACCACGATGTCCGGCGCTTCCGGGTCGTTCGGGAACCGGT
The DNA here is from genome assembly GCF_009741955.1 of Halogeometricum sp. CBA1124. Taxonomy (NCBI): domain Archaea; kingdom Methanobacteriati; phylum Methanobacteriota; class Halobacteria; order Halobacteriales; family Haloferacaceae; genus Halogeometricum; species Halogeometricum sp. CBA1124. Next base: position 21,795 of record NZ_WPCD01000021.1, read on the forward strand.
CGTCGCCGTCGTGGACGGTCAGCAGGGGGTCGCCCGTCTCGGGGTCCGTCGCGTCCTCGAGCACGCGCATCACGTCTCGCTTCGTCCGTTCGACGGCTTTCGGGGGGACGGTACCCTTCTCGAACCGCTCTGTGTCGTTGACGTAGACGCTGCCCAGTCCGTGGAGGAACGCGTCGGTCTGGCCGAAGTCGACGTCGTACAGCCCGTGACTCCCGGGGATGCGCTCGGCGAAGAAGTCGACGACGGGCTTCGGCAGGTTCTCGACGAGTTTCTCGTCCGTGATTCCCACCTTGTGGAGCGCGCCCTGAACGCGCTCTTTGTCCAGTCCGACGCCCGCGAGGGCGCCGCGCGTCCCGTCGCTGTCCTTGACGGTCAACAGGCCCTCGTCGGCGAGGATGCGGTTGACGCTGATGACCTTCTCGATGGGCGCGAAGCCGTGGTCGGAGACGACGTAGAGGTCCGACCCGCGTTCCTCGCAGTAGTCCATCACGTCGCCGAGGACGTCGTCGAGTTTCTCGTAGTGCTCCAAGAGCGTCTCCTCGTCCCAGATGAGGTGCTGGAGTCGGTCGGGGGCGACGTAGACGAAGAAGAACAGCCGCCACGCCTCGTTCTCCATGAGCACCTCCATCAGTTCCCGGCGTCCGTCGAGGACCCGGTCCAGGTCGCGCAGGAACTCCTGCTCGCGGCCCGCGTAGTCGCGCCACTTGATGTCTATCTCGTAGTCGGGGAAGCGACGCTCGAACTCCGCGCGGAACGAGTCGGGGTTGACGGCGTCGCCGTCTATCTCCGGCGTCATCATGCCGCTGACGACGGCGCTGTCCTCGCCGGGGTCGCTCGTCGGGTACGTCATCGGGACGTTGGCGACGACGGAGGGCGAGACGAGTTCCCACAGCGGCGGTTGCCGGACGTCCGCGCTGGAGTAGGGCGACTGCTTGTAGGAGGAGTCGAGCTTCATGAACTCGTACAGCCCGTGCTTGTCGGGCCACGTTCCGGTCGCGATGGAGGGCCACGCCACGGGCGTGTTCGCCGGCGTCGTACTGCGGAGGGGACCGGAGGCCCCCTCCGTCAGGAGCCGCTCGAAGTTCGGTAACTCGCCGTCGTCCACGAACCGTTCGAGGAGTCCCCACGGGACTCCGTCGAGGCCCAAGACGAACGCTCGGCGAGTTTCGTCGTACGTATCGTTCACCGGGTACGTCTCGACCCGGTTTACGCTTAGTTATGGGCCGTATTCCCGTTTAGGAGGCGATTCACGCCCGTTTCAGGCTCGTGAAGACGTCCCACGACGCGGTCCCGTCCGTCGCTCCCGGCGCGCGGCCACGGGCGCTTCGCCGGTCCTCAGTGGGTGAGTTCGTGGTAGAGGTCGTCCAGTCGCTCGCTGGCGACGGCCCACGAGTAGTCACGTTCGACGCGTTCCCGACTCTCCCGCGCCATCGCTTCGACTCGCTCGGGGTCGTTGACGAGGTCCGACAGCGTGGCCGCCAGCGACTCCACGTCGCCCGGTTCGACGAGAACGCCGTTGTCGTCGTCGATGAGGCTCGGAATCGCGCCCACCGTCGTCGAGACGAGGGCGTTGCCGCCGGCCATCGCCTCCAGGAGCGCGATGGGGAGGTTCTCGGCGTACGTCGGCAGGACGAACACCGACCCCTCGTTCAGCAGCTCCCGCTTTCGCTCCTCGGAGACGTAGCCCTCGTAGGTCACTCGCTCGTGTCGCTCGGCCAACTCCTCGGACAGGTGCGACAGCGGACCGCTCCCGGCGATGGTGACGCGGCAGTCCTCGTCGTTCGCCATCAGTTCGTCCACCGCCTCGACGAACTCCTCGATGCCCTTGCGTTCGAGGTGGTTCGAGACGAAGACGAGATGCGCCGGACGCGCGTCGTAGCGCGGGTCGTACTCGCCCGGGTCGACGGCGTTCGGGAGGACGGTTATCTTCTCCTCGTCGGCGCGCATGCCGACGATGTCCCGCCAGTAGTCCGAGAGGACGATGACCGTGTCGCACTGCGAGAAGACGACCGACTGGAAGAGTCGGACGGGCTTCGAGTCCGTCCGCATGAACGAGTCGAACGACGACCCGTGGACGTGGAGGACGACGGGGACGCGCCACACCAGCGACGCGATGATCACGTACAGTCCGGACTGGTAGAAGGAGTTCCAGTGGCTGGAGTGGACGTGGACCACGTCCGGCGGCCGCCTGAACGGGAAGCGGAGAATCTGCACGAACGCCGTCAGCATCGCGACGAGGAACGACCGGGAGTCGTCCATCGGCACCGAGACGTCGTAGATACGAGCGGAGACTCGCTGGGGGAGGCGACGGCGCTGCTCTTGCATGTACTGCGCGATACCTCCGGTCGTACCGGCCGGTCCGACCAACAGAACGTCTGTCGCCCGCATTATACTCGCAACCCGGTCGCTAGACGGAATAGTAATGCGGTGGTTACGCGAACGGCGACTGAAACGGGCCGGAACGGCCCGAAACTGACCGCGCTGGCGACGCCACCTCGTTCGTTTACCGCCGAGTTAATCGTCCGTCTGCTCCGGCGGGTCCAGTGGGTAGCCGCGCTGGTCGACGTAGTAGGTGTCGAACTCGCCGTTCGTCTGGACGTGCGAGATGCGCGGGTGCGTCCCGTTCGCGATTCGCTCGAAGTCGCTCTCCTCGTAGCGGAGCGAGTCGTACGCGACCAACTCCCGCGCCCTGTCCTTCTCGGAGACGGTGAGATAGTAGAACGGCTGCTCGGAGTAGGAGTACTCCCTGAACCGCGTCACGTTCTGCGTGCTGTTGAACTCCGACCCCGACAGCGTCCACTTCAGCCGGTTGTCGAACTCGGCGTTCAGCGCGTCGCTGAAGCGCCCCGGCCCGCCGCGGATACCGGCCACGGCGGCCCCCTCGGCGCGGTGTTCGAAGACCGTGTCGTAGCCGACGAACTGCTGTTCGGGGCTCTGCGGCGAGGGGTTGTACATGTACGGCGAGGGGAAGAACGCCGCCAACGACAGACACAGCACCGCGACGGTGAGCACCGAGACGACGGCCCGTTCGCGCCCGTCGAGGGCGTCGCCGATGGCGTCCGAGAGGTGATAGAGGGCGATGGCGCCGACGATGCCGACCAGCACCATCGCGAACCCGAAGTGCCGGAAGAAGTAGCCCGACACGTCGCCGATGAACTGCACCGCGAAGAACGGGCCGAGCGTGAACGCGGAGAAGCCGATGTAGGCCACCGCCACGCCGCTATCGGACCGTCCGCGCACCATGCCGAACACCAGCGCGGCCATGAACGCCGTCGCGATGACGACGTAGATGGCGTTGACCGCGAACAGTTTGACGAACAGTTCGACGATGCTCACGCCGATGGACTGAGCCGACCCGCCCCGCTGGGCGGCGACCTGTCCCGCGCCCGTCCCGGTGGTCAGGAACGCCTGCGCGGACAGGTAGACGTTGTTCAAGAGCGTGAACGTCTGCTGGTACTGGGTCGCCCACACCGCCAGCAGGACGGCGAGAAAGACGACCTGCCCGACTAGCAGCCGGTGACGTTGCCCGCCGTCGGTCGCCGTCGGATGCGACACCCGGACGCGACGGCGCCACGCCAGTCCGACGGCGAGGACGGTGCCCATGAAGATGAGCACGTTCACCGCCACCTGCGGGTGGTAGAACACGTTCGCCATCAACGCGACGGGCAGGACGAGGCTGGCCGCCGACGCCCAACTCGGCAGCGCGGTGTCCTCCGCCGACCGGGTGAGGTGCTTGAACAGCAAGTAGAGGACGAACGGGAAGTACAGCGTCGTCAGCGTGTAACTGTGGAAGTGCGAGTGCGTGCTGATGTTGTTGATGGGCAGCATCAGCATGGCCGTGAACGCCGCGATGACGACGGCTCTGGAGTCGCGGGTGACCACCCAGACGGCGAGGGGGACGAACAGCAACGCCAGCACCGACACCGTGAGCATCGCGTACATCATCCCCCACCTGACGGGGACGCCCATCGACTGCGAGAGGAACAGGGCCAGCGAGTGCCCCCCGGGGTAGATGATGTCGAAGAACCCGAACTCCGGATTGAGCATCCGCTTCGCCCAGCCGAGGTGCGTCAGCGCGTCGCCCGACCCGTAGTAGTAGTAGCCGCGGACGAGGGGAAGCGAGAGGAACGCCACCGTGGCGAGACCCGCCAGACCGACGCCGGCGGCGCGGACGAGGTTGCGGCCGAACAGGGTCGCGACGGCACCGACGGCCGCCGCCCCGACGACGCCCACCCAGAAGGCCGGCGGCGTCGCCGCGTATATCGACACCTCGTAGCCGGTCGCCGGCTTCGAACGCGCCGCGAGGACGGCGACGGCGAGGCCGAGGAAGCCGACGAGGAGGAGCGCTCTCGTCCACCGCGGCGACGTCGGCTCGGAACGTCGGCTCAGGGGAGGCGACACGCTGTCAGCCCTCCGCCCGCGGCCGACGCGCCGCTTCGTCTTCGAGTCCGCTGCAGACGATTCCGAGAACGAACATCACGCTCTGTGCGAAGATTGGCGCGACTTTGGTTATTAGTCGTGTAACGTGGCGACGCGTTCGAGCGAGCAACTGGCGGGGTCGGTCAGCCTTGGTTTCGGTTGTCAGTGACACGCACGACCGTCCGCCCGCGACCGGTACGCCGTGCGATTCACGGCGATTGTTCCATTGTTTATGTCGACGACCGTTCCACCGTTCCGTCGTTTAATCCCGTATAACCATACCCGTCCCGGGCGTTGACCGGGCCGTGTACGAGCTGGTCGGGTCGGGTGTCGCCGACGCGGCGGTCTACTTCACGGGAGTTCGACCCGACCGCCGCGCGTCCGACGCCGAACCGACAGACGGGTCGAGTGGTGCTCATGACAGGACACGACCGCGGCCGAACGCCGCAGAAGGGAGACGAGTACAGCCATCGAGACGGGACGACGGAAGTCGTGTTCACGACGCAGGACGGCCGCGTTCTCACGTTTCGAGAGTATCCCGACGCGGACTCGTTCGACCGAACGGTGTCGTCGGCGACCTACCGCGGCGTGAACGAGGACGTGGCCTCCCTCCCGGAGCGTCCGCGTTCGCCGACGCGGACGAGACGGGCGACGAGTAACCGACATGCGTAGCGAACCGGGCGGCGAGCAGACGACGGGGGCCGGTGCCGACGCGAGCACCGCCGCACCCGAGAGTGAACGATTCGCGGCGTTGCCCGAGGAGTACCGTCGGCGCATCGAGACCGGGTTCGACGACGTTCCGGACGTCGAGCCGACGATATCCGTCGTCGTCGTCACGTTCCGGACCGACCGCGAGGCGTTCGAGTCGGTGCTCGACGCCCTCGGGGCACAGACCCACGAGGCGTTCGATTTCGTCGTCGTGAACAACGGCGTCGACTGGGATATCGAGTCGCGACTCCGCGAGTTCGACCACGGGACGACGTACGTCGAACTCGTCCGCAACTGCGGCGTCACGCTCGCGCGCAACCTCGGCGCCGAACTCGCCCGCTCGGACCTCCTGCTGTTTCTCGACGACGACGCCGTCCCCGCAGCGGACTTCGTCGAGGCACACCGGCGAGCGCACGACGACGAGGGCGTGGTCGCCGTCCGCGGCCGCATCTTCCCGCAGTCGAAGTCGTTCTACAACCGGCTCCAGCAGTGGTACGACCTCGGCGACCGGTCGCTGCCGTACCTCCTCAACATCGAGGGCAACACCTCCATCGACCGCGACGCCCACCGCTCGGTCTCGGGGTTCGACGAGCGACTCGGCGGCCGCGCGGGGCACGAGGGCATCGACCTCACCTACCGCCTCGTCGAGGCCGGCTACGACCGCGACCAGATCGTCTACTGTCCCGACGCTATCATCTACCACGACTACGCGACGAGTCTCCTCGGCTACGTCCGCAAACGAATCGTCAGCCGTCGCTACCGGAAGCGACTCACCGAGCGCCGGCCCGAACTGTTCGAGTTCGCCAGCACGTACTCGCCGCCCGACCACGTGGTTCACGAGAAGTCCTCGCTGGACCACGCCGTCCACCTCGCACTCGACGGCGTCATCCGCGTCGGCTGCCGACTGGCCGAGACGCGCGACGCCCTCGGCGACCGACTCCCGAGCGTCTAGTCTCCCGTCCGACGAGTCGCGCCGGCTTCGACTGCTTCCTCAGCCGACCAGTTCCGTCAGTCGCCACCGAAGTCCCGAGAGGTCGAAGCGAACCCGGTGGGTCGGTTCGTGGGCGCGCACTCGCGGGAGTCGGTAGGCGTCGGCCGCCTCGGGGTCCGAGAGGACGCCCCGCTCGGAGGTGACGGCCATCGCGTGCGACTCCCGCACCACGTCCACCGCCGCCTCCGAGTAGCGGCCGAACGGGTAGCAGAAGCGGTCTACCGCGACGCCGAGGCGGTCCTCGAGTTCGTCGCGCGCGCCGACGATTTCGTCTTCCAGCGTCTTCCGGTCGCGCACGCGCGCGAGGTCCAGATGAGTTCGCGTGTGCGTGCCCACGGTGACGAGGGGGTCGGCGGCCACCTCGCGCAGTCGGTCCCACGACATCACCCCGGGGTCGCGGACCGACTCGTCTGCGAACGCCGCCGGGTCGTTGAACGCCTCGTGGTCCACCGGTGACCGCGCGAAGCGGTAGGCGTAGCCGTCGGGGCACCCGCCGACGAACGCGACGGGGACGAACAGCGTCGCCGGCACCCGGTACTCTCGGAGGACCGGGAGCGCGTTCTCGTAGAAGTCGTCGTACGCGTCGTCGAACGTGAGTGCGACGCGCTTCCCGCCGCCGGCTTCGAGGACGGCCGGGAGGTCGACCACCTCGAAGGCGTCGGTGAGGTAGTCGAGGTCACGCCGGAACCGGTCGACGGAGACGTTGCCGTAGCCGGCGGGTTCGCCGACGGCGTGGTACGCGAGGACGGCGTTCGACTCGTCGGGGTAGTGCCGCGAGAACTGCGTCGCGCCGTCGAGTCGCGCCAGCGCCTCGAACCCCCCGCGGGCGAGGCGGCGCGGGAGGCCGGCGCCGGACACTTACGACTCCCGGACGGCGCGCAGGAAGTGACCGCCGTCCCACTCGACGAGGCGTTCGACGCGCAGGCCCGACGATTCGAGCACGTCGCGTATCTCCTCGCCCTCGTCGCCGCGGGTGAAGTGCTTCTCGTAGACGTTGACGTAGACGACGCGGCAGTCGAGGAGCGTGTGTTCGAGGCCGCGCAGGACGCCGAGTTCGGCCCCCTGCACGTCCACCTTCAGCACCGTCGGCGCGGGGACGCCGTCGGCGACGAGCGAGTCGCCCCGGTCGGTCCGGACGGCGATGCGCCGCCGTTCGGTGGGGCCGCCGACGACGCCGAACGCGCCCGTGCCGTCCGGACTGCTGACGCCCAGTTCGGCGCGCCCGCGTTCGTCGTCGAGGGCGAGTCGCCGCACCGTCGCGTCGCGCCCGTTCCGGTCGAGGTTCTCGCGGAGTCGGTCGACGTTCTCGGGGTGGGGTTCGATGGCGACGACGCGTTCCGGCGGGAGTCGCCCGGCCGCGAGGACGCTGAAGACGCCGACGTTCGCGCCCACGTCCCACACCACGTCATCGTCGCGGAGCGAGCGAACGAACGCCGCCAGCACCGTCGCGTCTGGGTCCGAGCGGTACTTGGCGAACCCGCGGTACTCGAACCGCGTCGAGACGCGGAAGCGCGCCTCGTCGTCGCCGGCGCGGAACACCACCTCGTCCGGGAGGAAGACCGCCGCCGCGCGGTTCGCCACGTCGGAGAGCGTGCCGGTGAGACCGCTCCGTCTGGCGGCGTTGGCCAACGGCGTCCCGGCGAGTCGGTCGACGACGGCGTCCTTCGCGGTGCTCACGCCGCCGCGAACGGACTCGGACGGTTCGGAGTCGAGTTTCGACGCCATCTCACACCACGTTGAACCACGCGTCCACGCTCGGTTCGACGTACGACTTCCCGACGATGTCGAGGGCGCCGTCGCCGTCCAGGTCCACCAGTTTCGCCTCGTGCGTCGGGGCGCCCTCGACGATGACCTCCGCGTCGAACGTCCCGTCGCCGCCGTTCCAGAAGACGAACTGCCGGGGGTCGTGGCCCGACTCCAGTCCCATCTCGGCGACGTAGATGTCGGGTGCCCCGTCGCCGTCCAGGTCCGCGACTTGCAGGGAGTGGGGGTTCGACAGGTCGTCGTGGAGGACGGTCGCCTCCCAGTCCGGGGGGTCGAACACGGCGAGACGGGCGCGTCTGTCGCCCTGATACGGCAGGTCGCCCTCCGTGACGACGACTTCGTCTTCGCCGTCGCCGTCCACGTCGGCGGCGACGACGCGCGTCCACTCCCAGCCCTCGGCTATCCGCTCGCGGGTCCACGTGTCGTCGTCCGCGCGGTGGAAGACGTTCGGCCCGGCGAGAATCTCCACGTCGCCGTCGCCGTCGAAGTCGCCTATCTGGACGCCCTCGACGTCGATGTCCTCGGCGACGACGTGCCGGTTCGCCACCGGCCACGGTTCGCGCCGCGGGTCCTCGGGCACGTCGTAGTAGAAGACCACTTCGCTCTCTTGCGAGAGGCCGACGACTTCGACGTCGCCGTCCCCGTCCACGTCGGCGACGGCCACGTCGTGGTACTTCTCGAAGTCGTCGGTGACGAGGCGGCGCGTCCACTCCTCGCGGGGGTCGTCGGGCTGTTCGAACCAGTAGAGGTCGTACTGGTTGATGTTCTGTCCGGCGACGAGGTCCATCCTCCCGTTCCCGGTGACGTCGCCGAGGGCACCGCCGACCGAGAGGTCCGGCGCGCGCGCACGTCGTGGCGTTCCCAGCCCGGGTTCTCGTACCAGAAGACGTTCCACTCGCGTCGATGAATCGCCTCGCGCGTCCCCGGCAGTTTCCGGAGGTCTATCTCCTTGTCGAGGACCGGAAGTGTGACGGGATACTCGCCGCCGAGTGCGCCGACGAGGACGTCCGGACGACCGTTCCCCGTGAGGTCGGTCGTGAGACAGAAACTCATGCGACCGCTCGGGGGCGCGTCGTCCAGGCGACGGTGCTGAAGCTCCATACGTCGTCCGTCCGGCGAGACCCCGATTGTAATAGCCCGATTAACCGCCTGAGCGACGTAGCGAGGGCTATCGCGACGGCTCGGCGCGAGCGGCCTCACCCGGCGCGTCCGTCTCGGACCCGCCGCAGAGGCGGGAGAGCAGGGCCGCGCCGTCTTCGACGGTCTGGTGGGGGTCGGTCGGATCGTCGTGTTCGTAGACCAACCACTCGGTCCCGCTCTCGCGGGCGGCGCGAGCGACGGCGTCGAAGTCGACGGCTCCCGTGCCGGGGTCGGCGTTCTCGTACGTCCCGAACCGGCCCGTCGGCGTCACGTCGCGGACGTGGACCAGCGGTACCCGACCGGCGGCGAGTTCGATGGCCGCGGCGGGGTCGAAGCCGGCCGCCGTCACCTCGCCCACGTCCACCTCGAAGAACAGGTCGTCGGGCGTCGTCCGGGCGAAGAGGTTCCAGAATCCCGACTTGCTCGGAATCTCCGTGGGGTCGTGCCGCGGGTCCGCGCGGCGGAGGCGGGCGAGGGCCTCGCCGCCCAGGTTGGCGACGCCTTGCGGGACGGGCGTCCGGTCGAACAGTTGCCCGACGACCCCGGGGTACATCGGGTAGAGGTCGTGCCGAATCGTGTGGTAGCCGAGGTCAACGTCGTGCGCGTCGAGTTCGTGGGCCGCGTCGGCGATGCGGTACGAGAGCGACCGGACGGCCCACCGCGTCTGGAACTCCCGTTCGGAGATGTGCGGGACGACGACGCGGTCACAGCCGACCGCGTCCAGTCGGTCGAGCAGGTCGTTCTCCCCCTCGACGGCGGCTTCGACCGTCGAGAGGTCGGCGTGGACGGCGACGGGGACGACGCCCGTCTCGTCGAGTGCGTCGGCGACGGCGTCGACGTCCGCCTCGAAGAACCGGGTGGCGAACTCGACGCCCTCGAATCCGGCGTCGGCGACGCGGCGAATCACGTCCGGGAGCGAGTCGGTCGACTCGCGGACGCTGTACAACTGTATCGCTGGACGGGGCGGTCGCTCCATACCTCGCGGTGTCCCGTCCGAGCCATTGTAATGGAGCGTCTAAGCCCGTGCATCCGGCAAATGCTGTCGAATCACACGGCCGCCGACCGTACGGCGGACCGTCGCCGTTGGGCGGGTCGCTGCCGGCGTCGTCGCCGGCCGTTATGCCGTGAATACTCAACGACCGCACGCTCGTACCGACGCCCGTGACATTCAGAATCGGATTCGTCGGCACCGGCGACCCCGACGGCGACGGCTTCGCCATGGCGTACCGGCACGCCGCGGGCTACGAACGACTCGACGACTGCGAACTCGTCGCCTGCGCGGACGTCGTCCCCGAGAACGCCGCGGCGTTCGCCGAGGCGCACGACATCGACGACTCGCACGTCTACGAGGACTACGAGGCGATGCTCGACGAGGCGGAACCGGACGTAGTCAGCGTCTGCGTCCCGCCCGCCCTCCACGCTGACATCGTGGTCGACATCGCTCACAGCGGCGTCGTGCGGGGCGTCCACTGCGAGAAGCCGATGGCGCTGACGTGGGGCGACGCGAAGCGCATGGTCGAGGAGTGCGAGGCGGAGGGTGTCGCCCTCACCATCAACCACCAGCAGCGCTTCGGGACGCCTACCGGAAGGCCAAGGACCTCCTCGACGACGGGACGATAGGCGACCTGCGCCGCATCGAGTTCCGCGAGGAACACCTGTACGACACGGGCACGCACTCGTTCGACCTCGCGAACTTCTACAACGACATGGTGCCCGTGGAGTGGGTGCTCGCGCAGATTGACTACACCGACGAGAACGTGCTGTTCGGGACGCACAACGAGAATCAGGCGATAGCCCAGTGGCGCTACGAGAACGGCGTCTACGGACTGGCCTCGACCGGTCGCGGCGAGGCGTTCTGCGGCGACGCCCTGTTCCGCCTCCGCGGAACGGACGGCGAAATCGAGGTGCGCGACGACGGGACGCTCGCGTACCGCCGCGACGGGAAGTCGTGGAAGACGGCCAAGACGGGGACGGACGGGCGCTACCGGCCGAACCCCGGGCGAGTTCGCGCCGGCGCCAGACTCGTCGCCGGTCGCCTCTCCTCGCGACTCGCGGACCGACTCGACGCCACGACGTACACCGAACGGGCCGTCGAGGAACTCGTCAGTGCCCTCCGCGACGGCGAGCAGTCCGAGTTGAACGGCCGCGACGCCCTCGCCGCCGACGAACTCATCTTCGCCGCGTGGGAGTCCTCGCGCCGGCGCGGGCGCGTCGAACTCCCGTTGGAAGTCGAGGACAACGCGCTCGAATCGATGGTCGCAGAACGGAAGGTCGGTCCCGAGTCGACGGACCGGAGCATCGCGGACGAGGAGTCCGACGCCGCCGCGGGCGGGAGTCGACTCGGGGCGCTTCGGTCGCGTCTCGTCGGGTTCGTCGGTCGGTAGCGCTCCGACGCTTCGGACGGGCGCTCAGTCGAGCGTCTCGTTCATCAGGTCGGCGGTCAGGTCGGCGACTTCGCGCCGGACGCGTCGCGCGCGCGTCAGGTCCGGTTGCGCGTCACGGTCGGTGACGGACTCCACGTAGTCGAGGACGTCCTCGGCGTTGCGGGAGTGGAATATCTCGCCCTCCTCGATGAGCGCGCGGTCCACCGAGATGAGCGTGCTCGGGAAGAACGACACGGCGGGTGTCTGCATGCGCGACGCTTCGCGCGCCATCGTGCCGGACCCCGTCAGCACACAGCGCGCGTGCCACGCGAGTTCAAGGCCCGAGAGGGGTTCGTCCGGAACGTACACCCGTTCGGGCGGCAGTCCGTCGGCGAACGCGCGGTCCATCTCCTCGCGGGGGAGGTAGACGACGTTCACGCCGCGTTCGACGGCGCCGGCGAGGATGTCGGGGACGAGAGAGCCCTCGGCGTCCACGTACGTCGCGGAGAGTGCTTCCGGACGGACGACGATGAAATCCTGGCTCTCGAACGGAATCGTGTCGAGGAACGACGGGTCGGGCTCGAAGGCGGCGACGTAGACGTCCTCCTTGTAGCCGTCGTACGTGTGGATGCTGTCGGGGTCGGCACCCCGGTCGGTCAGCACCTCGGTTCGGAACGCCGCGGGGACGACGTTGTGTGTCGCCTGCGCTTCCAGCCGGTGGTACAGTTCTTCGGCGGCCAACCCGTCCACGTAGGCGCAGATGTCGTTGTCGGTGAAGTGGATGGAGGGGATGCCGCGAGCCTTCGCCGCGAGGATGCACATCGCGTTTCGCGAGGAGAGCGCAACGTCGGCGTCCGGCGCTTCGAGCGCCAGTTGAGCGGTTCGTAGCGGAATCCCTACCTTGCGTAAGTGGGGGTTCTCGTAGTCTTTTCCGACCGTCCGAAAGTCGTAGCCGACCTGTCGGGCCAGCGGTACCGTCTCGGTCTTCTCGCGAACGGTCACGGTCGGCTCGACGTTGGAGAACGAGTCTGTCAGCGCCTTGAAGAAGAACGGATGGGAGGGGCTCGCGAGGTCGACCCACGCCTCGACGGTTCGGGCGACGCTGCGCGTCGTCTCGGACGGTTCGTCTTCGCTGGCGGCGAACGTCGCGCGGCTCACAGCTCACCACCTTCGGCCGGGAGGGTCGTGCGAGGGCCACCGGTCGTGCGGGGGCTATCGAGTGCGCTCGTCATCTATCGCACACAGCACCGAGAACGCACTTGGTTATGCGTCGGTGAACGAACGACCGTTCCGATTGCGGCGAAAATATGTCTTGCGTTAGTGTCGATTCACGCGAATTTGCTCGGGAGAGCGACGGCTACGTGCCGGTGTCCGACCCGTCCTCGACGTTCATCCAGAGCGTGACGTGTCGGTACGACGACTCGACGTTCGGGCTCTGCGGGGCGTCGCCGCGGTAGACGAGGTAGGCGAGACGAACGTTCTCGCCGGATATCTGTGGGGCGACTTCGTGCGTCAACTGCCAGCTGTCGCCCGCCCGGAGCGTCTCCGAGAAGCGGTCTATCTCGTTCGTGGCGACCACGTCCCCGTTCGATTCGACGCGTTGCAGTTGGACCACCACCGTGTAGTTCGTCGTCTCCTGCTCGAAGTTCTCGACGAGGAGGACGAGTTCGCCGCTCTCGCCGACCGAGAGGTTCTGCGGGTAGTCTCCCGCGACGAGCGACCCGTCGTCCTGTTCGGTCAGCAGCGACACCTGCGTGTACGACGCGCTCCCGACGCTCGCCGGCGAGATGAGCGCGAACGCGACGGTGGCGGTGGCGACGACGACGACGGCCGCGAGCGCCACGTTGAGAGCGCCGTCCCAGTCGGACCGGCCGCGCGCCACCTCACGGTACCGGACGAGCACGCCGACCGGCGGCACGTAGCGCGTCTCCGCCGCGACGCGGAGCCGTCGGACGGCGCCGAGAACCGTGGCGACGACGGCGAACGTGCCGCAGACGGCGGCGACGTTCGGCCCGGTGAACTCGAACCCGCCGACTTCGAGCCCCCACGCGAAGACGGGGACGAGTGCGACGCTCAGACCGACGCCGAGCGCGAGACGCTCGAAGAACGGCAGTCCCGCGTGTTCCGTCTCGCTCCCCGTGAACGCCGACGGCAGGTCGCCCACGCCGGGACGCGTCTCCTTCGCGGCCGGGAAGACGAGCGTCGTGAGCGCGTAGCCCGGGAGGAAGAGGACGAGTACGCCGGCGAGGACCGCTCTGAGGGTGACCGGTTCGAGGTTCAAGACGGCGAAGACCGCACCCGCGGTGAGCGCGATGGTCGCGACGACGTCCGCGTAGACTGCGCGGCCGCTCACGACGTATCACTCCGGGCGCGGCGGGCGAAGCGAGACGTCTGCGTGCGCTGGGAGGCGGTCATAGGGGTAGTCTCGTCGGGTGTCCTTTCGGTTACGCGCTTGTTTATGGTTGGAATAATCGCTCACCTGCGCGAACCGCGCGAGACGTGCTCACGGTCCGCATACCCCGTCGCCGACGAATCTGACCTTCGTGCGTGACGCTTGAAAACTATAATTCTGTGATACATATCTATACGT